>JBCBDH010000210.1:0-9389 GCA_038529855.1 Bacteroidota bacterium
CTTAGTACCTTTCAAAACGCTCTCTTTTGGAAATGGGGTTAATTTCACAGCAGGGCTATCCTGTATTCGCACCTCTCCCGATCATGGGACTGCCTATGATATTGCCGGAAAGAATGAGGCCGACCCTTCTTCTTTCCGCAATGCACTATTCTTGGCCATTGATATAGCCAAGAATAGAAAGGCATACAAAGAGATGCATGCCAACCCAATGACCAAAAAAGTAAGATTAGTTGCAGATGGCGATGATGATGTCATCGAAGATTAGCCATTGCTAATCCCTCCGCTTAAATCTTTTAGCCGTGTAGCTAACCTTAGAATAAGAAGTACCTCGCTCTTGCATCTCTGCCTGCTGACTCGCTCCCGCAGCCTCGCTATCGCGTCGTTTAAAGCCTCCCAAATTGTAGCGAGGCGACTGATGGATGGCGGAACGATCCGACGTTTCGTCTGGGGCTAATTCTATAGCCGCAGGAGGGGAATGATGCCTCTCTTCATTATCGGATATTTGCTTATCATCATTTGCAACTACCACGGTATGGCTTCCAGTATTAGCTGCATTATGTTCCGTTTGACTTTGCTCTTGTACTTGCTCAACAGTTTTGCGAAAGCTATTTCGGACATAATTATCCGGTAGGAGCATAGCTGGTGGTGGGCTGGGGTAATCCATAGCTGGCTGACTAGTGGCAGAAGGAGGATTACTGGGTGAAGCAGGAGGGATTTGCGCGGGATCATTTGCTGCAAATGCTGCCTCAGTATTGGATTCGGTAGGCGTATCGTATTGAGATAGATTGTATTTTCTAACTGTTCTAATCAGTATTTCTGCATACTTAGGATTAGTTGCATAACCGCATCTGCGTAATCCCTTTGCCCAAGCCACATAATCAGTAGGGGCTAATTTGAATAGAGCGGCATAGCGCTGATTATTCATTAGGAAATTGGTGTGATCGATATAAGAATCTTCAGGATCATCATAAGCCCTGAAACAAGATTTGACCAGTTTACCGTTTTGATAATCGTCATCTTCGATGTAGTAAGTCGGTCCTTGCCAACTTCGCTTACATTTGATACCAAAGTGATTATTGGAATGCCGGGCTAGTCGGCCCTTTCCCAAACCGGATTCGTGGAGTCCTTGAGCTAAAGTGATACTAGCGGGGATACCGCTTCTATGCATTTCTCGAATGGCAATATCCTTGTATTGCTCAATATAGTTGGCCACCACTGCTGGCGTTTCAGCATTCATTAGAAAACAGGGAATAATACACAGGAGGATAGGCAGAAGATTGTTTTTTCTCAGCATGTTTAATGGTTATTTGCAGATGTAAATCAATTACACCAATTCAAATACCATCAATCTCCCAAAGGAGTGAGTGTCTCACAGTATGAAGATTGCGGTAAGTACATTGGTTGTGTATAATGCCAAAGTCCTTACTTTTTCATACAGGGTTTTCTCATAGTAAGTTGTAAGGCATTTATCGCAATATGTAATATTTTAATATGTAAAAGCAAGTAAGTGCAGAGATAGATTTGGTTTTTTGTAATATATTGTGTGACAGGCTATTATTTCTTTGCAGCAAAGCATCCTTAAAATCGGATTAAATATTTTTATCATTTTTATTACGCTTTTTTTCAGTTGATTAAAAAATATAGCTATAGAAATAGGAGCCTGTTTTTGAAACTATACATTTGAATAAAAAAACATAGAAAATAGTCATATGTAACAAGATTTCGGTTAGATTAGTCCTGTCAAATTAAGAAAAATCATAAAGTGGCAAACAATTTGCTAGAGATGTATTAATAGAAAGTTAAATATGTTTTAGGCTCTCGTCCCAGGCCAGTTTTCTACATACCCGCTACATACATTGATTATTTAGGAAAATGTTTTGCCATGAACACCTTAATTCCTCGGGGACTCGTTCTCCTTATTTTTGCAGTCTTTGCGCTATCCACCAATGCCCAAACGTATCTTCCTGATGCGGAGCAGCTATTCAAGCAAGGTACCGTCTTTCACGATCAGATGGCCTTTGATCAGGCGATTGATTATTATTCTGAAGTCTTACATATGGACGACGAACACGATCGGGCACTGTTCAATCGGAGTTTGGTCTATCTTGAGCAGGGCAAAATGGATTTGGCCTACAGAGATATCAATCGCTTGGTTCAAATTCGTCCCAGCGATAAAGAAGCCCAAGAGCTCCGTCGCCAGCTGTATCAGCAATTAACCGTTACCCCAAGTAATCCAAATGGTGATCTTCCAGGTCCTTTATCTACTCGTCCGTCTGAATACGCGAGTTCAAATTATGCTGTCGTAGACGAAATGGGATTTAGCGAAAGAGGTATTGGACAGCAGCAAGTGGTTCAGCGATTGGAGCAAGCCTACTCGCTAAATGCCTTAGATAACGAAGTCTACTACCATCCCAATAATGCACAGTGGCAAGTCATTAATAAGGCTGGTTCTATAAGCAATGCTCCTTATCAGCCAGGGCATACAGAGCCTGGCAATAGCGAAGGATTGATTAATCGAGCCTTTTACTGGATGGAATTGGGAAATTATGATCGAGCTTTGGCCGATGGTAGAGCAGCTAGCGAAATGGATGTTCAAAACGCACGAGCTTTTTACTGTATTGGTTTGTTAAAGATGCACTTTAAAAACTATGGAACGGCTATGGAGAATTTTGAGCGAGCGATACAGCTCGATCCGCAAAATGCCAAACTATTTTACTTCAAAGGCATCGCTCAATACTATCAAAAGTATTACTTAGCCGCAAGCGAAAGCATTGCTCAGTCTATCGAGATGGGGCGAATTAGTTCAGAGGCTTACAGCATGATGGGGGAAGCTAAATATATGGCTGGACAGTACGAGGCTGCCCTATTAGATCAAAAAATTGCCATTGAATTGGATGGCCGTAATCGCGATGCTTTTGAGCGACTCAATAAATGCTATTACTCCATTAGTCATTCGAAGTTTGCACAGACTTTGCCTTTGGCCAATTACTTAAATCAGCAGAGCAAGGAAGGGCAAAGTGATTTTGGGGAAGAATATGAAGAGGACCTTTCGATGACGGAGGGGAGCGTTAGCGATGAAGCACAAATGACCCCTAGCCATTATTCTTATGACCCTGGTAAGAACGAGCTTTTATCCAAAGCCTTATTCTTTAATCGGGCAAGGCGTTATGAAGAAGCTATCCCTGAATTTGATCAATTGATCCACATGGACCCCGATAACATTCGGGCTTATAATGGTCGAGGATTTGCCCATTTTCATTTAAAACATTACGAACAAGCCCTACAAGATTTTTCTGTAGCCATTGATATTGACCCTGACTTTTCTGAGGCCAATTACAATCGAGGTAATGTCTACTTCGTCACTGGTCAGTTCCGAAAAGCCTTAAAAGATTACGACCGCGCGATTGAAGAGGGCCAAGACTATGCAGATGCCTATTACATGCGGGCGCAATGCCATACCCGCCTCAATCATTCTCAAGCTGCCCTGAGCGATTATGACCAATGTCTGGATGTCCATCCCACTAATGTAAACGCACTCAATAATAGGGGATCGCTACGTCTGATGACAGGCAATGTATTTGGCGCTTTAGAAGATTATAATGAAGCCATTGTGATTGATCCAGAAAAGGCGGTGCTTTATGCCAACCGTGCTAGATTGAAGTCTTACATTATGAATTATGAAAGTGCAGTAACTGACTATAACATTGCTATCGATCTAGAGGCTAATGATCCAGAGTTGTACTTTCATCGGGGACTCACACTGATGAAGAATGACGATTTTGAATCTGCGATTATTGATTTTACAAAGGCTATCGCTGGGAGCGACGATGAACTATATGACTACTATTACAATCGAGCTTTGGCCTTCCATTCTCTTGGTCAGTTTAATAAAGCCATTGCCGATTACAATCGCACCATAGAACTCAACCCCAGTCACCAAACAGCCTTTTATAATCGGGCGACTAGCAAGAAGGCCATCTCCGATGAGCAGGGAGCTGCTTCCGACTATGCCAGAGCGGAGCAATTGGGTGTTGAGCAAACCTTAAGCCTAAAAAAGCAATAGCGTTTCGAATCTCAGTACTGATGATTCCTCGTATCTGTTCTGGCGAAGCATAGAAGTATAAAAACTGCTCTTAATCAATCACTTAGCTTCTGTCTGGATCGCTTGGTCTATCTCTGGATATACCCGTTTTTAGCCTATAAGATAAGGAATACTGATAATTATTTTCACTATACAAATGTCTGATAATTAGTTAGTTATGCTTGGTGGTGTATCAAAATGCATCAATTTGGCTTTTATTTTGTATAGAAAATAATTAATTTTGCATGACCTTACAACAAATATTCTTCGGGGCTTTTTTGAATTATCGGTAGTTGCTTTCGATCTCCGAAAGATGTGCAATATTTAAACAAACATAAATTCTTTTTGTATGAATGGGAAAGCAGAGAAAACGCGATACACCGATGAAGAACTCACAGAGTTCGAGCAAATCATCGATAATAAGCTATCTACGGCTAGTGAACAATTGGATTTCTATCTTCGGCAGTTGTCTGATATGGCCGACAATCCCGATTCAAAAGTAAGAGGATTGGACGATGGTACAGGGACTGCAGAAAATGAACGCTTGACACAAATGGCTGCTCGGCTCAAAAAGCATATCCAGCACCTAGAGAATGCTAAGATTCGCATCAAAAATAAGGTGTATGGGATCTGTAGAGTTTCAGGTAAGCTGATTTCTAAAGAGCGACTGAAAGCTGTTCCGCATGCTACATTGAGCATAGCAGCTAAGCAAAAAAAGTAGAAAACGCCTATCCGTTTCTGGTTGCTTAAGGACCAGTGAATAGTGATTATGCCAAAGTATTCTCCGGTATAATCACTATTTTAGTTTATATTACCGATTGGATTTGGCATTAAATAAGCCTAGATAGAAAAACAGCATTGCTTGTTTTTTCGTTACAATCAGAAAATACACGCTCCATTGAAAAATATATATAAAGTAATGATCCTGGTATTGGTCGTCCTGATCCTTGATCAATCCCTAAAGGTTTGGGTGAAGACGACGATGTTTTACCAGCAAGATATTCCACTGATCGGGGAATGGGCCCGCTTGCATTTTGTTGAAAATAATGGGATGGCCTTTGGTTTATCGCTAGCAGGGTCCTATGGTAAATTGGCCTTAAGCTTATTTCGTATTGTAGCAGTTCTATTTTTGATTTACTACATCAAGGTTTTGGCTGATTCCAAAGCTGCTTTTGGCCTATTGGCCAGTTTTGCACTTATCCTCGCTGGTGCCTTGGGCAATATCATCGACAGTGCTTTTTACGGGATGATCTTCTCTCCTTCTTATCCAGGACATGGGGGCATTGCGACGATGTTTCCTCCTGAAGGTGGATATTCTAGCTTTTTGCATGGCAAGGTGGTAGATATGCTGTATTTTCCAATGATCAAAGGAAATTTCCCTGACTGGATGCCCGTATGGGGAGGAGAAAACTTCTTATTCTTCCGCCCAGTCTTCAACATCGCCGATATGTCGATTACGACAGGCGTATTGAGTATCATCATTTTCCACAGGGACTTTTTCAATAATGTACCTGAGCCCACAGCGCCTGCGCCTAATGCTGCCACCATCAATCCCGCTGCCGCTGAAACACCAGTGGTCGATGAGGAGAGGACTACAGCTAACAATGAGACGGAGCTAAGAGAAGAGCAAACAACTGAGGAGGTAGAGGAGGATTTAGCGGAAATTCCCTCTGAGGGGGAGAAAGAACAAAAGGATATTTCCTAGTCAGATAAGAAGCCATAGGCGGACGTAAAAAGGCGATGTTTGATCTTCAAACATCGCCTTTTTGTGGTGGTATGGGGGCCTATACACCTATGAGGTAAGCAAGGTTATTCCGATACCAAAAAGCCATCAATGGCTTTTAGTACATTAGCTACTTTAGGGTAATCAATACTGTAATGGATAAATTTTCCTTCGCGCTTGGTTTGTACAATACCAGCAATGCGGAGGATGCGAAGATGCTGAGAGGTAATAGACTGTTCCAACTTCAATGTGTTATATATCTTGTTCACATTGATTGTTTTGTGCTTGTCGATAAACTCTAGGATCTTCAAGCGCAATGGATGCGCCAGCGCCCGAAGGATTTCGGAGGAAGTCTGTAGTTTTTCGTTATTAATACTAACCTTTGCTTTTCTCATAGATACGGTTTTATATAGCAAATAATTAATTTACAAAGCAAATATGCGTTTTTTATTTATTTTTACAAAAGAATGCAAAAAAAAAATGCTGTAAACCCATTGATTTACAGCATTTTTTGCTAACAGGATAAGGGGCACCTGCAGCCCGTATTACGTATATCTTATTTCTCGTTTTGAGGTAGAAGCCAATGTAAAATCGACTTTTAGAACGGCTTGCTTAGGCGGCCAATTCCTCTACCAAACGGGATATTTGTGATAAACGATCAGTGTCTAAAGAATAATAAATAAATTTGCCTTGACGCTCTGTTGCTACTACACCTGCTCTACGAAGGATAGCCAAATGCTGAGAAGCAACGGATTGTTCGAGTCTTAATTTGATGTATATATCGGTAACGGTGAGACGCTCACTCTCCTCCAGCAAATCTATGATACTTTGACGAAGCTTATGGTTGACTGCACGAAGGACAAGGACCGCTTTTCTCAACTCCGCATAATCCAGCTGGATATCTTTTTTCCCCTTCTTTAAGACAACTGTTTCGTTTTTTTGCTTTCTCATATTTATGTTTTTTTAAATTAAATAATACAGTGTATGTTTAGCCAAAAACTATACCAAAGTAAAACATTACGATATATCCTATAGCATAAGCATACTGGTAGTTAAGCAAAAATAAAGATTTTATTTCAAAAATTGCAAAATTTTACTATTTGTATATTTTCATAATATTTTCTTGGGCTTGGTGATATTTGGCGGTTTTAGATAGAGAGGAGAGAAGTAGGCCAGGTCAGCAAATATTTTCCCAGTAAATTGTTGGTAAGCCAGTGGAATTAAATGCCGGGCAGCAGATAAAATCGGCAGCCTTTGGGCTTGATTATCAGGCATTAAGTCCATACACTTCTCTGCACCATTCCCACAAAATATCAGTTGCTTTCCCGATTCAAAATAGCGGCTAAAGCTATGTTTATCAATGATACGCGCTTCTGGCTTTAACAAACATTTTCCCTCATTGTCATACAGCGAAAGATAGACTTCCATCCGTCGAGCATCGATCATTGGACCGTAAATATCAGCACCTGGTGTATTGGTCATAGCCGCTAGCGCTAGGGCATGCAAACTGTCTACTGCAATCAGAGGAATATCCAAAGCATAGGCGATGCCCTTGGCCGTAGCAGCACCGACACGAAGCCCTGTGTAAGAACCTGGACCTCGACTTAAAGCAACGGCATCTAATTGTTGTATGTCGTATTGAGCAGTTGCCAAACAGGCTTGGATGAGCAGCGTAATGCGACTGGCATGGACAAAGCCTTCACTGATCTCTTGTTCGGCCAAAAGCCCTCCTTCGCGAGCCAGCGCAACGGAGCAAATTTCGGTATTGGTATCTAGATGGAGGATTAAGGCCACAAGTCAAAAGGCATTGTTCAAGATGCAAAAGTAAAAAAAGCGACTCAAATTAATCATCTGAGTCGCATTCGTAGGAATTTATATTGGGATATTATTGCTTCAAAATTGATTTATAGGCGGTCTCATCATTGATCATCTTAATCGCCTCTGCTACCTCCTGATCGTTTTTCAAACCGATCTGTATTTTACCTTTCTGGTAGTAATAACGACTTACGATCTCCTTCTCTATCATATCGACAATATCTGCCTTATAAGTCTGTAGATCATTTTTCTTTTCTTGCTTGATCTTCGCTTCAATCGCCTCGATTTCACTGCCAATGATGTCGTAGTAGTCCTCATCCTTAGCATTGGCCATAAGCTTGTTGATCAGCTTTTCACTTCCCGTTTCATAGTCAAAACCTTGGTCGAGCACATACTTCACAAAATCGTCGAATGCTGTAAACTCAAAATCCTGAACCGTTGGAATCGTCTCGTGCTTTAGGCAGTAGGCCGTCACATAATCAAAGATCATATTCTTTTCTTGTAAACCCTTGATGATATTAGGACTAGTCAAAGTACCCAAGGGAATATCTGGTTTTACACCACCGCCATCAAGTACAGTACGATTGTTACGCGTCTTGAAAGAAGTGCGTTCTGAGTCTGGAATATCCATGGGTTTTCCATCTTCATAGCTAACGCCCTGGATACAACGACCACTTGGAATATAGTACTTGGCAGTAGTGAGTTTGACCTTAGAGTTGTAACCAACATCGCGCGTATTCTGAACCAAGCCCTTGCCATAAGAGCGCTGTCCAACCAATATACCACGATCCAAATCCTGAATTACCCCAGAAACAATCTCAGAAGCTGAAGCAGAATTATTATCGATTAAGACCACCAAAGGAATCGTTTTGTCAATAGCCTTATTGATGGTTTTAAAACTGCGATCCCAATCTACGACCTTACCCTTAGTCGTTACGACCATTTCGCCCTTTGGGATAAATACATTTGAGACATTAACCGCTTCGGTCAATAAACCTCCACCATTTCCGCGAAGATCGAGCATCACCCCTTTCAAATCGGGATTTTCTGCTTTGAGTTTTTGCAGGGCATCCCCCACATTCTTACCCGCATTTCTTGTGAAGGTCGTCAAGGAAATATAACCTACTCCCTCACGCACCATACCAGAATAAGGGACATTAGGAACGACCACTTCATCTCTGACCATCGTGATCTTTAAGTTCTTATCCGATCCTGGACGCTGAATAGTCAAGACCACTTCCGTGCCAGGAAATCCCTTGAGAATATTACTGACATCATCCGTAGATTTTCCTTTAGCGGATTTACCGTCTACGGCGAGAATGACATCCCCTGCCTTTAGTCCTGCTTTCTGTGCTGGACAACCTTCATAAGGTTCGGTAATGGTTACATAATCACCTGTTTTGCGGATCAATGCACCGATGCCATTGTATTTGCCATCTGTAATGTAGCGAAAACCTTCAATTTCCGATTCGGAAATATAATTAGTGTAGGGATCAAGCGATTCGAGCATGGCATCCAAACCCGTGCGCATTAACTTCGCTGGATCGACCTCATCCACATAATAGGTATTAATTTCTTTGTAGAGATTGGTAAAGATTTCGATGTTCTTGGAAATCTCGAAGTACTTACCGTGGTCAGATGTGATGGTTGCAACACCCAGAAACGCCGTAAACACGACTGCAAAAATACTTAAAGTACGCTTCATAGGATTCACCTGCTTTTTAATTTATAAAGATGGGAAGACCGTTGAGAAAGACGGATCAACCTAAG
>JBCBDH010000211.1:0-9356 GCA_038529855.1 Bacteroidota bacterium
GGGTCCAGTTAGCTCTACCGCTGCTGCTACTCCTGCCAAGCCCAATCTCCGCCTCTCCCCCAACCCTGTCATTGACCAAATCACCCTTGAATTTGATAAAGCGCCTATTAAATCTGGGGAGCTTCAATACCAAATTATGGATTCTCATGGGCAGGAATGGAAGAATGGGAAGGAGTTTAAGTCAAGTGAGGTGATAGGACTTGAGGATATGGCGCCAGGCTTGTATTTTTTGCATTGGAAGAATGGGGCTGATGAGGGGGTGTTGCGCTTTATTAAGTTGTAATAGTAACGGAGTAACTTGGACTTACTCCGTTACTATTACAACCGCTAAATCTTATTAAACAATAGATTTGCTCCTCTCCCAAAACGATCCTGAACGCGAATAACATAAGTACCAGACGGCCAATCTCCAATTGGCAATTGTACATACTGATCCAAATTTCCGCTCCAAACCAAACGCCCCAATAAATCCCTCACCTCATAAGTCAACACATCCGTATGAGCACTTTGCAAGTGCAAATAATCCATTGCTGGATTGGGAAAGACAGCTAAGTCAAAATGGGCAGCTAGATCGAGAACATTGGTTGGTTCATTTACAATAGCCGTATCCTGATCCGTCAACTGGATATGATCTAGCCAAAGCTGGGTATTGCCAAATGCGCCATGTTCAGCCACCACCTCTAAACGGTCGATAGCAGACCAATCAAACAATCCCTGTGGCTCATGCCAGGTATTATCATCCCAGGAACCGTGCTCTACAAAATCGGATAAAGGGAGGTGTAGGTGATGCCATTCATTATCAGCGGGGACCTCATTTTCGTCAATAGTAAGCCTTATTCGCCAAGGGCGATCGCTGGCGTTTTCTTTGGTATCGACAAAGCGAATATCAAAGCGCTGGCCAGTTTGGTCCCAACGGACAAATAAGTCTAGCGCAAAGTCTTGATTGACGAGATAGGATAAGTCTCGATTGGGGGCAAAATCGAAATTGATGCCATTGTACTGAACGGCATCCGTCCAATAGATGCAGTACTGTCCATAATTGGCAGATTGATCATTGTAGAATTGTAGGGGCCCATTTGAAAAGCTCGCATCGCGAATACCCGTTTCGATAAAATCCCTATAGACAAAAAAGCCACTGCTATCTGGGCGAAGCTCGAAAGGGCTTTGGGGAGGCGTATTGAGGCCCATTGCTTCTAAGAGGGCGATGTTTAGATCGTGGTCAAAAAGGGCATTACTTCCCGCATTGAATAGGCCAAAGCCTCCGTGATAATCCCAACTAGTCCAGGCGATTTCTTTTTCATCCAAATAACTGCGTACATCCCTATACCATTCGACGCGATCTTCAGGTGGACTATTGGGAATATAGACCCCAAATTCTCCGCAAAAGATGGGAACATTGCGCTCCTCTCGAAAATCTACTGCGATATCAATTAGCTCGCGAATCGCTTCCGCTCGCCCATCATTATTATAATTATTGTACAAAGACTCCTGCCAACTGCCCTCCATACTCGCTGGCAATTCAGGCATTTCAGCCGCATCAAATGGGTAAGGAAGATTGGCCAGTGGGACCATAGAGGGTGCTACCCAACTGGCTCCTTGATGGGTAAAAAGAAAAGGATCGTAAAAATGGAAAGTATAAATCAAATTGTCATCCTCATAAACAGGCATAGCCGCCAGATTATTAAAACTATTCCAATCCGCCCCTCCAATAACAATCGTATGTTCGTCATCTACCTCTCGAATAGTCTTGACAACTTCTTGTTGAATCTCGTTCCACAGGACATCTGAAATACCATGTGGCTCATTGAGGACTTCGTAAAAAAGCAGCGTGGAGCGCGATTGAAAATGAGTTGCCATTTGGCGCCATACTTTCTCCAGGATAATCCCAATGTTTGGATCAGTACTGACCGCGGGATCAAAAGTATGATTGTCCAGTATTAGATTGATCTCTGTTTCTTCCGCCCAATCAACCGCTTGATCCAAAAAGAATAAAAACAGGGGATCAAGCTCATAATCAGGTGCGCCACTGGTCATAAAATGCAAATTGATGGGCAGACGAATCACATCACAACCCAGGCTTTTGATTTGTTCAAAATCTTTTTGGGTATAGCGGCTAAACTGTATTTGTTGGGCACTACTCGCTTGAAACCATTCCGTTAGATTAACGCCTTTGGAAAAGGGAGCTTGTTGGGCCAAAAGCATAGTAGTAGACAGGCTCAATGCCAAGAGCAAGAGTCGATAGATTTTCATAAGAACAATTTTAGGGAAAATACAAAAATGACCTTAGTCCATCAAGTCCTTTTAGTCAAAAGTCTGTTAGGCTAATTGCCTAGCTTGAGAAATGTATCCTTTGTTCCAAGAAAAAACGCTCTTCTGATCACAATGCTGTTGACAATCTGTAAACACAGGCCTTATTTTTCGATTATCATAATTTTCTGCCAGGGCACTTCCTTAAACAGGCTTTCCAGAAAGCTTTCAAAGCTGCGGAGCGAGCGAGGCGCCTCAAAATTATTGACAATCCGCTTTTCTTCTTCCCCATTATTAATGGAGGTAATGGTCAGGGGAATATCTTCAAGGAAGTGGCCATCTGTAGGGTAAGTATCAGCAAGCTCAAAGTAGTTAATATCTTGAGCTTTAAGGAGGATTTGGTCAATGGTTGCAGAATCCAGCGTTGATTCGTAGGAACCCATTCGCGTGACATTGGCCTGTCCAAAGTAGGTAATGCGGCCATCGCTGTAAAGCTTTATCTCAAAGGCTGGACAAATGCCATAGCAGGGGTTTTTCTTTAAACTGGCTAAAACATAGACGGGCTGTACTAAAAATTGCTCATTGGCCTTGGCAATGGCCAGGCTATCTGCTATACGGATGGAATCCAATCGTGCTATAGAATCCATCATAGCCAAAGAATCTATCGCAGTGGGAAAGGCAATTCTGGGATCTTGCAAAGCCCTGGCCTTTTTTCGACCACAGGCCGACCACAGGAGCAGCCCAAGCAAAAGACAGCAAGTATAGGCAATCCATGGTCTTTTCAAGGCTACTTCTTTTTCTTTTTCTTATTGCTGGTCGCTTGCTGCTGTTTATCTTGCGCGACCTTTTGCTGCTCTCGAAGCGCTTTCTCCAATCGCTCTTGAAAACCACCCTTCTTTTTGGGCTTCTTGCGATAGGCTTCTAACTCCGCCTTGATCTTGTCCTGATCAATAATATAATTTTTGGTAATGACCGTTTGGCCGATATTGATGATATTGCTAAAGAAGAGATAGCAAGTCAGTCCAGCTGCAAAATTATTAAAGAAAAAGAGGAACATGACGGGCATCATATACTGCATGTACTTCATCATTGGATTGACGGACATATCCATATGACGGGTATTGTAGTAGGTGTAGATGATGGTCGTACCAGCCCAGAGCAGGGTGAATAAACTCACATGCGCTCCATAAAAAGGAATTTCAAAGGGCAGCATGGCAAAGACATCAAAAGAAGATAAATCTGTTGCCCATAAAAAACTCGCCTGTCGAAATTCAATGGAGCCTGGGAAGAAGCGATAAAGGGCAAACCAAATTGGCATTTGCAAAAAGATTGGCATACAGCCACCCAAGGGGCTAACGCCAAACTCCTGATAGAGCTTCATGGTTTCCATCTGCTGCTTTTGCGCATCGTCGCCAAATTTTTCCTTCAAACCAGCCAATCGCGGCTTTAGCGCTCCCATTTTGGATTGGGAATACAACATGCGGTAAGTCAATGGGAAAAGCACAAGCTTTACAATCAGGGTCAAGACCAAAATGACAATTCCTTTGTTACTGATAAATCCAGATAGGAAATTGAACAGTGGACGAATGATCCAACGATTAATGGTCCCAAAAATACTCCATCCGTAAGGAATCACATCTTCCAAAGCAAGATCGTAGGCCCGCATTTGCTCAAATTCATTGGGTCCTACATACCATTTCATCGCAAAACGCTCATCACTACTCCCTCCATAAGGAATAGCCAATGCCGTGGTTAATTTTTTGAGATCCTTGCTATTTTCCTCCAACATTTCTGTACTAACCGTCACTCCTTTGAAATTAGCTGAATCAGCAGCGATCAAAGTACTATTGAAAAACTGATTGGAATTAGAGACCCATTTGACGGGCTTTTCAAGCGATTGTTCATCATCAGAAGTACAAGAGCAATAATCCACATCAGACTCCGCTTCTTTGTAGTAAACGCTGGAATAATTCCGCTCGTATTGAGTATTCAATTCCAACTTATCCAGGTAATTAACCCAATTCAAGGGAATTTGCCCCCCACTGCGGCCCAAAACCTGGTCCAATCCCACAAAACGGACCTCATAATCAATATTGTAATTGTCTTTTCCAATGGTGTATCGCTGCTCAAAATAACGTCCCTCCCCTGCTGATGCACGCATGATTAAGGTACTATCTTCCTTAATTGGTGTAAAATATAAATCACTAGTCAAAACGCCCTCTCCTGGCAAACCCGCCACTGGCAAGCTGTATTCAAAGCGATTTTTAAGGTCTTCCAACAGATAAAGTGGAATCTTGGTCTCCTCGCCTGTTGAATCCATTAAAACCTTCTGGTATTCCTTGAGTAAGACCGATTTTATCTTTCCTCCTTTACTAGAGAATTCGACTTTAAACAAATCATTCTCAAGCGTTTCCGTCTTATTTTCTCCAAGGGCACTGTAGGCAAAAGGACCAAAAGTACCCTGCAATTTGACTTGTTGTAGAGAATCGTCTTCAGGAAGTGCTGTTGGTGCCGTGGAATTTTCAGAACTGTCGACCAACTCATCTACCATCGCCACTTCCTCCATCGCCTCAGTAGCTAGCCGTATAGAATCCTGAATCCGTTCGCGTTCTGCAATCTCTTCTGGTGAGGGGGAATTAATTCTAGCCCAAATAAAAAACAGGATAAATATGAGGGTAATCCCAATTATATTATTCTTGTCCATTCGAAAATGTATGTTTAACAAATGCTGGTTTATACCAGCCACCGTCCCTTCTGTCATAGGGCCTCAAAAAGCAGGGCAAAGGTACAATTTTGTTTACTTTTAAATACTATCCATAGATGATTATTCCCAGAATATAGACCAATTTGAGCTTTTAGCAGAAAAGATGAGAAGGACTCGCCTTTGAATCACTAGACCAAGGGCCATAAAAAAAGGCATCAATCCCGTCTTTTCCCTCGGGATGATGCCTATCAACCATACTATCAAGTCTCAAGTCAAAGCAATTATTATATTAAATCTATCAATCATGTTGGTGGGAGGCATCTGAACGGAGCCTTTTGGATTTAAGCGCTCCGCTTGGTGGCGAATTGTTGATACAAAGATAAGGGAGAAAGGAGCTCGACCTTTGGGCTTTTCGATAATTGGTAGAAAATCCCATTTTTTTGGTAGATAAATGCACCTATTTAGTTAAAAGCCAGTAAAATAAAGAAGATAAGCCTTCTTTTCGCCCCACAAATAAACAACATATATACAAGATGAAAGGTATCGTCTTTACAGAGTTTTTGGATATGGTAGAAGATCACTATGGCTATGCGATGGTGGATCAACTCATTCAAGACAACAATTTACCTTCGGAAGGAATATACACCTCCGTAGGCACCTATCAACATCAGGAGATGGTCCAACTGCTGATGAGTTTGAGTCGATTCACTCAAACCCCTCCCCCAATACTGCTCAATGCCTTTGGAAAACACCTATTTGGGGTATTCAGCAAGGGATATCATCACTTTTTTGATAAGGTCCATACGGCCTTTGACTTTTTGGAGTCTATAGAGGAATACATCCACGTTGAGGTCCTCAAACTCTATCCTGATGCAGAGCTACCCCGTTTTGAGACCCAGCGGATCAAAAACCAATTGGAGATGATCTATCGCTCCGACCGCCGCATGGCCGATCTGGCAGAGGGCCTTATAGAAGCCTCTTTGGAACATTTTCACTGTTCCGCCACCATTCAAAGAGAAAATATTGATCCCAAGGGAGGGGCAGTCCGATTTTTGATTACACAAGAATAATTGGATGGATGGATGACATCAATTTATTTAAGATTAGGCTAGAGCGGGAGCGAAAGGCGCGAAAGGAGGCAGAAAGCATACTGGAAAAGAAAGCTTTGGAGCTCTTTAAAACCAATGAAAAGCTCAAAGCACTCAATAGCAACCTGGAAAAAGAGGTCGCAGATCGTTCTAAAGCCCTAATTGAAAGCGAGAAGAAATATAGAGGTATTATTGAAAACATGGAATTGGGCCTACTTGAGGTGGACCGCTCTGGTGTAATCATTCGGGCATATGATTGGTTTTGTGATATGGTAGGCTATTCCTCAGAAGAGTTGGAAGGCCAGGATGCGGCAGATTTACTGCTCACCGCTGAATATCGCGCTTTCATGGCTAAGCAAGATGAAAATCGTAAACGCGGCCAAAATGGGATCTACGAGATCCAAATCAAGAAAAAAAACGGTGAACTCATTTGGGTATTGATCAGTGGCGCCCCTTTTTACAATAAAAAGGGAGAAATGACGGGAAGCATTGGCATTCACTTGGACATCACTAAACGTAAATTACTCGAAGAAGAACTCAAAAGCGCCAGATACTTAGCGGAAAAGGCTGAACAGACGGAACGACAGTTTTTGGCCAATATGAGCCACGAAATCCGAACCCCGCTAAATGCCATCATTGGCATGTCTCATCTGCTCTACGACCAACCCCCTGCTGAGCAACAAAAAGAATACCTCGACATTCTAAAAAGTTCGGCGACTATGCTACATCGCCTGCTATCTGATATCATTGATCTGTCTAAAATCAATGCAGGACAGATGGAAATCAACCCCAGTGCCTTTGACCTTAAAGCTGCGCTGAGGAGTATTTGTAAATCCTTTGAGCTGCGATTGGATCAAAGCAAAACAGCTATCCAATGCCTCATTGATCCCAAGATCAATCGAATGTTGGTGGGTGATGAGCTATTACTACATCAGATTTTATTCAATTTGATGGGCAATGCCGTCAAATTTACACTGGAAGGACAAATTGAGCTAAGCGTACAGGTCTTGGCTCAAAAAGGGCCATACATGGACCTGGAATTTGCCGTCACAGATACGGGTATTGGAATGACCGATAAAGAAATGGCTCAAATCTTTCAATATTTCAAACAAGCCCATAAAGACATCAAATCAGCATTTGGCGGATTTGGATTGGGACTGACCATTGCCAAGCAATTGATCGAACTGCAAGGGGGACGATTAAATATTGAAAGCCAAAAAGGTCGAGGTTCCCGCTTTAGCTTCCAATTGCGCTATGAGCATACCCAACAAATGATCAGAGATGCTACGAGTCATAAACTAGCAGATTACAGCTCAGCCATCCAAGCCTTGGAGCTTATGATTGTAGAGGATAACCTGATGAATCGCAAATATATTGCTGGCCTACTCGATCAGTGGAAAGTAGATTACGAGTTTGCGATTGATGGGCAATCAGCCATTGCCCTGGCCCTCAAAAAGCCCTTTGACCTCATCTTAATGGACCTCCAACTGCCAGATATGAGTGGCTTTGAAATCGCCGCTTTCATCAAAGACCACCCCAATCCCAATCGCCACAGCCCAATTGTTGCGCTGACGGCTTCCGCCCTGACGGATCAAAAACAACAAGCGATGAAGCTGGGCATGCAACAATTTCTCAGCAAACCCTTTAATCCCAAACAATTGGCTCATTTACTGGCCCAATTTGCCCCTGCACAGATAGAAGCCAACCCAGTTTCATCAAACAACTTTAGCTATCACCCCCAACTGGATCACAAGCTATTGGAAGCATTCTATGGGGAGGATTGGAACTATGCGGCTGATATGTTTAGCACTTTCCTCGAACAAAGTTTAAAAGAATATCAACAGTTGGATCAACACATCCAGGATAAGGATTGGAAGGGGCTAAAGGCCCTAGCGCATAAGCTCAAACCCTGTTTTAGCATGGTCGGACTTCCTCAGTTGGAAGATAAAATGCAGCAATTGGAACAATTGGCAACTAATAATAAGCAGGAAGACCAAATAATCGCCTTAAAAAAGACTTTAGACCAAGAATTGGCACACTTTCAGCCCCTACTTTTAGCAGACTTAAACAAAATGCAGGCATTGCTTAATGACCCGCAAGCAGCAAAATAAAAAGGCCCAAACACACAAAAACTATTGTTATGATCTTGAATTGTCTGATCGTCGATGATGAAGTAATGGCGAGAAAGTCGCTGGAACACCTCTGCCAAAAAATAGAAAGCCTACAAATCAAAGCCATTTGTAAAGATGGTAAAGAGGCGCTTGAGGTATTACAAGAAGCCCCAGTTGACCTTCTATTTCTCGATATTGAAATGCCAGAGATCAATGGCCTTGATCTATTACAACAGGCGGGCACCCTTCCCCAGGTGATTCTGACGACTTCTAAAACAGAGTACGCCTATGAAGCTTTTGAATATGAGGTAACTGATTTTCTCAAAAAACCCATCCTGCTGCCCCGCTTACTTAAAGCAGTAGAAAAAGCCCAGCAAATCCATCAACAAAAAATGGCCTTAAAACCCAATAAGGACATTTACATCAAATCAGCGGGTAGATTTATCCGTCTGGCTTATCAGGATATTCTATACATCGAAAATGCGGGAGATTATGTCAAAATCCAAACAGCTGGTGATCAGCACATCGTTCACAGTACGATGAAGTATATTGACCAGCGACTACCACACCAAAACTTCTTAAAAGTACACCGCTCCTTCATCGTCAACCTAGACAAAATCGTCGATATCGAAGAAAGTACTTTGGTCATAAAGGATAAGGTCATTCCCATTAGTCGCGCTAATAAACCTATGCTGATGAGCAAAATCAACCTCCTCTAGGTCCTTTCGCTCCATTTAATGCCTACTCTTTTCTCCATTCTTCCACTCCATTACTGAAAAAAGGCTGTTTTCCCCCCAAACTCCCGATAACAATACCAATTATCGAAAAGGCAGCCTATCCCCTGCTTAAAGTGAGCATATTTGTAGTACAAGTTCATTATTCAATACTATATACAAGTTCATTATTCGCTTACTATTACACAAGTTCATTATTCGTTAGCTTTTTAAAAGCCCATTAATTAAAAACGCCTAAATAAATAAACACCATCTCGAGGGGTTAATGCTCCACTTTCTACACAGTTTTAGCTTTTACTGTCGAAAGTGGTGTTTAACCCCTTTTTTATTTAGATGGCTAGCGCTGAGAGAAGCGAGATCGTTTCGTGCTGAGCACGAAACTGCGAGACCGCTGCGCTGAGAGATCAAGCCATTGCATCAAACTAGAGAAGCGAATTGAGCCTTTGGCTCAATTCGCATGACGCAGAAAGCA
>JBCBDH010000212.1:0-9305 GCA_038529855.1 Bacteroidota bacterium
CAGCCAAGCGCCTTTGGCGGTATTTAAAGTTGCCTCACTGGGGCTTGCGGTAAAACGCTTAATGGCTGATTGCATGGAAAGGGCATCTTGATGGGCTGCCTGGTAATTATCCAGTACTAGGTTAGCAAAATTGATGACAACCTCTCCTTTTCTATCAGGCTGCTCACAGGAGCTTAGGGAGAGAACGAAAACAGCGGCGAGTAATGAAAGTTGGATCAAATTCTTCATATATAAGGTATTTAATTCCCACAGGGATGTAGTGAGTACATCTCTTAGGCATTTGAATTAAACTGTATAGTATGCAAAGTCGTTCGTAAAATATATCTGCAATTTAAAGCATTTCGCTGAGTTGATTGTTTAAATTATCTTTGCTAAAGAAGAAAAATTACAGAATCCATACATTGCTCCTAAGGAAAATGAAGCAGATCTACACCTCTTTCAATTGCTTATTTATCAAACTACCTACTGTGAAACGCCATCACCTCATCCCGTTATTTTTGTTGATCATCATGGCCAGTGCCTGCGAGGTTGACGATCAACCATTCATCACGC
Organism: Bacteroidota bacterium; assembly: GCA_038529855.1. Classification (GTDB taxonomy): domain Bacteria; phylum Bacteroidota; class Bacteroidia; order Chitinophagales; family Saprospiraceae; genus JBCBDH01. The sequence goes on from JBCBDH010000212.1 coordinate 553, forward strand.
TATATACCCATCGCCACTACGATACTGATCAGGTCATTTTTGAGGGTTTTACGCAAAAAACGGGGATTGAAGTCAAAGTCGTTAAAGCAAGTTCAGATGAGTTAATTCAAAAGATGCAAAAGGAGGGAGAGCAGTCTCCTGCAGACTTGCTGATCACTGTGGATGCGGGCCGCTTGGTGCGGGCCAAGGAGAAAGAGCTTTTGCAAAAGGTACAATCAGAAGCACTGGAAACAACCATTCCAGACAGGCTCAAAGACCCAGATCGTACTTGGTTTGGCCTAACTAAGCGAGCGCGAGTCATCGTATATGATAAAGACAAGGTCAATCCAGCTGCTCTATCGACCTATCAAGCACTGACTGAGGCTCAATGGAAGGGTAAAATATTGATTCGCTCTTCTGGAAATATCTACAATCAATCCTTACTAGCCGCTATTATTGCCAATGAGGGAGAGGAGCAGGCAGAGGCTTGGGCAGCGGGGATGGTCGCCAATTTTGCCCGACCACCAGGAGGGAATGATCGCGATCAGGTCAAAGCGATTGCGGCAGGGGATGGCGAATTGGCGATTATCAATACCTATTATTTGGGGCGAATGCTCAATTCAGAAGATCCAGCAGAAAAGGGAGCTAGTGAAAAAGTAAAGGTCTTTTTCCCAAATCAGGAAGATAGCGGCACTCACATCAACATTAGTGGGATTGGGATGGCGAAGTATGCACCACATAAGGAAGAAGCCATTCAATTTATGGAGTACCTGATCAGTAAGGAGGTACAGGAAATTTTTGCGCGTACCAATTATGAGTACCCCGTCAATGCTGAAGCTGAAGTCTCTGAGCTGCTCCAATCCTGGGGGGCCTTCAAAGAAGATAACTTATCGCTATCCAAATTAGGAGAACTCAATAAGGCTGCTGTCGTGATATTCGACAAAGTGGGGTGGAAATAATGGGTACAATACCGCAAAGGATCAAACACTTTCGCAGGGACCTCAACCAATGGTCGCTATACGCTGTCGCCCTTAGCTTATTTATCGCCATTCCCATATTTGCCATTGTGATCAATCTGTTTGGGGGTACGGGGGAGATGTGGTCGCATATTGTCACTTATTTTCTGTTGGATTATATTGGGAATTCTGTCCTTCTGATTATTGGGACTGGAATCCTTTGCGTACTCATGGGTGTGAGTAGTGCCTGGATCGTTACCAAATACGAGTTTCCGTTTCGACAGCCATTGGAATGGGCGCTTTTTCTACCCTTGGCTATTCCCTCTTACATTGTGGCTTATGCTTATGTAGGAATGTTGGGCAATGGGGGTTCCCTCATGAGGCTCTTACAAACCTGGGGCATTGGCATACAAAAGATAGAAATGATGAATTTGGCAGGACTCGTTTGGGTGCTGAGTGTATCGCTTTTTCCCTATGTTTATGCCAGTACCAAAGCCATGTTTGGCAGTCAGCCCCATGCTTTACGCGATTCTGCCTATCTGCTTGGCGCTTCCGAACGAAAGTATTTTTACCGCATTGCCCTACCCCTTGCCCTACCAGCAATCATTGGGGGGCTTTTCTTGGTCTTTATGGAAGTCCTTAACGACTATGGCGCTGCTAAGTACTATGGGATCAATACGTTTACTACTGGCATTTTTCGGACTTGGACGGCATTAGAGGATTTGGAATCAGCCATTTATCTGTCTGCCCTTTTGGTCGTTTTGGTCTTTATCTTGATGGGCTTGGTTCGATTGCAGAGGGGGCGAAAATCCTATTCCTTCAAAGTAAAAGAACAACAGGGTCAAAAGGCGAGGCGAGTTTCACTAGAGGGGCGTAAAAAGATACTTTATCCTATACTGGTTTTTTTACCTGTCCTATTTGGCTTTGTCCTTCCCCTGGGTCAATTGCTCTATTGGGCCGTACTGACCTTTGAGGCCATGTTCAACCTGGAACTACTTTGGATTACCTTACAAAGCTTTGGTGTGGCCTTTAGTGCTGCTTTCTTGGTGATTATTTGCGCAGTGGCCTCCGTTTATTTTGCCAAATGGTCTAACCTTCGTGGCTTTGCGCTGTTTACCAAGGTCGCTACCATTGGTTATGTCATCCCTGGAGCTATTATCGGTATTGGTATCATTAGCAGCAGTCAGTTTATCATCAACTTTTTTGACAATAGCTTTGGGCTGAAAATAGGTTTTCTCTTTTATGGTAGCAGCGTCGTTTTGGTCTATGCTTATATCTTTCGCTTTTTGGCCGTGGCCTATAATCCCATAGAAGCCAATTCGCTCAAATTGGGTAAATCGCTCTCTGAAGCAGCCTATTTATTGAGAAAAAAGCGACTCAGTACCTTATTTTCTATTGAGCTTCCGCTATTAAAGGCGACCCTAATTAGTGCCTTCCTACTGGTTTTTATCGATACCCTTAAAGAGCTTCCTTTGACCTTGATCCTAAAACCCTATGACTTAAATACGCTGGCGGTCAGCGCCTATGCCTATGCAGATGATGAACGAGTACCAGAGGCCGCCCTCCCTGCTTTGATGCTTATTGGGACCGTTGTGCTCGTGCTGTTTTTTGTAAACTACAAACGGAAGAGATAGCCCCAACAATTAAATACCCCACCTGGTAGGTCTTCCAGGTGGGGTATTGATCAGTCTGTGCTTTTCGCCATTAGACTACTCACATTCGCAATTCGCATTGACCGTTCCTACGGTTCCGTCATCTGAACGACAGGGATCACCAATATTGGCATTGATCTCCTGACAGTCGTACTCCTCCCCATCTTCCTCGCAGCGTCTTTTCAATTCGTCCATTTCTTCCTCACTACCTATCGAGATGATCTCATCACCAATAATGACTTCTACAGGGTATTGCATCATAGGGCGCTGGTCCGTAGCTGGGTTATTATCATACCAAGCCTCAATCGCACTGCCAACTTCTTCCTCAGTGTTGCCGCTTATGACCGAACCATCGGGCATGGTGTAGCTGATGGGATAAAGCAATTCAAAACATTCTTTGTCTTCGTCCCACTTGTCCTCACAGCGCCTCTTCAATTCCTCCAATTCTTCCTCATTATTGATCGTAATCAGCTCATCCCCTATGATCACTTCTATGGGATATTGCAATAGGGGACGCTGGTCCGTAGCTGGATTGGCATCATACCAAGCCTTAATCGCACGGTCAAGCTCCTCCTCGCTACCACTAATGGTCGACCCATCAGGCATCGTATAGCTAATGGGATAAACCAATTCAAAACAAATTCCCTCCTCCTCGTCCTCATCCTCTTTATCCTCACAGCGTTTCTTCCAAGCTTCCAGTTCCTCCCCGCTATTGACCGTAAAGGCTTCATCCCCCCATGCGATGCTTACAGGATATTGTAGGTATGGACGCTCATCAGCAGCTGGATTGGCATCATACCAGGCTTTGATGGCCTCATGTGCTGCTTTTTCGTCATCAGCCGTAATGGTGCTGCCATCAGGCAAGATAAAAGTGACTGGATAGATCAATTCAAAACACTCTTTGCGATCGTATCCATCTTTGTCCTTCTCCTTGTCTCCTTCTTTCTTGGCCCTTAGCGCTCTACCGTCCAGATCGAAATAAGCTTGGCTCTTCTCTCCTATACGGGTGCCTTCTTTTCTGCGCATATCTAGCTCATAGCCCAGCTCTGGCGCCAATAGGGCCCTTTCCATATTACTTTCTGTAAAGTTCTCTTCCAGGTTCGTCACCGTAGCAATAGGAAGCTCTTCCATATCTACGCTACTTTTATTCGTCGCCTCCTGAATTGCTTGAATCAACTCATCATCGGTCATTGTGGGACTAGTATCCTTATTTTTACCACAAGAAGAGAGGAGAATGAGGGCCGCCAGTGCCAACACATTAAACATCGATAATTTCATAACAATTATTTATTTTATGGTTCAATGAGTCAAAACCGATAGTGCAATCCCAGCTTGAAAGTGGTACCCCTTTGGGCTGAGTTAGAAAATTTGGTTTTGTCAATATTAATAAAGTCGTGCGTATACATTAATCCAGCACGAATATGCCAGTTGCTTAAACATTCATAATCCAGGCCAATACCTCCATAGGCGCTCATATATTGCTTGCTAGGAGATGCTTCCCCTCTGGTAATACCGCGAGCTTCCAATGCCTTTCCATCCTCATACTCAAAAAAGGTACTCACCACATAGTTTTTAAATTGAACATTAGTCCACTGCACGCCCCCTTGAAGTAGCCACTGTAGGCGTCCGCTGCCATGAAAATAATCTATTCCTACTGGAATTTGAAGAAAATCCAATTCATAGCTATCATTGATAGTAGTCCTAAACAAAGTGCCTTTATCTGGAATGAAGTCTCGCTCAAAGACGACACCAATATCACTAGTGACCTCAGCATGTCCTGTGGCGGTCGTCAATAAAAAGCGATTGGCCACATTACCTTGGTCATTGAGGTATTCATTGGTCTTATCATAGCTGAAAGCTATGCCAGAAGCGGACTTGACCTTTGCACTGGCCCTACGCACTCCAGCGCGGACCCACCACTTTCTGTTGATCCCATAAGCCAGTGAAAGCTCGTGAGCATGAGCAAGCAAATCATTAATTTGATCGCCTATCTTATCGTCAATAGATAATTGCTTTTCGAAACGGTGTAAGGTAGGTGTAGAGACTTGCATCCTTCCATAGGTATAGCCCACTTCAAAAAGAGGCGCTTTCTTTTTGCGCAGTGGCTTGACAAAGTCAATGGGGTCAAGCAATGATGAAGGGAGTCCATAAGCCTTGGAGGACAGTAAAACAGGTATTTTAGAAGAGAGAACAGGCGAGGGGCTAAGGGTGCGCACTTTTGCGGATTCCCCTCTTTCCTGCATAGCTACTTGGCTAGCTTTCTCTTGGTCGGCCAGTGGATCATTTACTTGGCTCGATGCCTTTTTTATCGCCTCCTGTTCTCTGCTTTGTGTTTGGGTCCAGACCCTTTCCTCGACTATTAGATCAATAGCCATTTGTTGTGCCTCTTGTTGCTTCTTTAAATCTTCAAATTGCTGCTGAAGCGCTTGTTGTTCATTGAGGGCGCTCGTTTTTTCTTGCTGCAGTTCGACGATTTTTTTGGTATAAATCGTCTTTTGCTCCTGCAATTCCTTTCGGATAATGGTGATTTGGCTTTGCTGTTCGTGTAAGGTTTGATGTAATAGCGTCGTGTTTTTGTGTAGATAAATAATGTAGAAAAAAGCGGTCAATAGAGAAAGTCCCATGGCCATCATCCCCCAATGAGGCCAAAAAACCATCCCTCTTCTTTTGGGTAGGGTGGAGATATCCGCCAGGACATTGGCCCGCACATCTGCGTCAGGTCGCATCCATGTCTCCTCTCCTCCCGCTGCATCCGCGAGTTTTTTCCTCATAAAATCTCCTAATTGGTCATACTTATCTTCCATACACTCCGCTGTTTAAAACAAAATATTCAATTGCTGTTGTAATATCTTCTTCGCCTTAGATAATTGGGATTTGGAGGTGCCTACTTTGATGTTCAAAATCTCTGCAATCTCCTTATGGGAGTATCCCTCGATTTCGTGCAGGTTAAATACCATACGATAACCCGCTGGAAGTTTTTGAATCAAATAGATCAACTCTTTGGCAGTAATTTGCTCAAGAATGTCGACAGATAGGTCGATCTCCCCTTTCGCCATTTCCAGATCCTCAAAAGCTTGCTGCCATTGGTATTTCTTTAGATACTGTAAGGCGGCATTGATAATCACTCTGTTGGACCAGGCATTGAAACTGCCTCGCTCAGGATCAAATTGCTTGATATTGCGAAATACCTTAGCCACCCCTTCCTGGAAAATATCCTGTGCCTCATTTCTATTTCGGCTGTAGCGCAGACACAATCGAAACCAATACGACTCTTGCTTTTCATACAGCTGTCGAACGGCCTTTTGGTCACCCGAGCGTATGCTGTCAATTAAAGTCTGGTCGTTTTGATGCATATTTTCCATCTGCTTTCACTTATACCTATTGTAAAAAGGTCAAAAGGGTTGCTTGATGTCTTTATTTTTTTTGAAATGGATAAATTGGAGGGGAACGATACCAAAGGGAGAGTGAGTGATGTAATGGATCGGGATTTGAGCAATTTTTTGCACTGGACTAGAGTACTAACGATTGATCTATTGATGAGAAGAGGCATTTGAAACTCTTTGGGTGAGCGTCTACCTAAGTTCTTTTTCTTACTGTGAGACTAGCCAAATTCCAAAATTTCGTTCACGGTATGGAGCAACTCATCATTGTCAAAAGGCTTGGTCAGGTAGATTTCTCCACCAGAGCTATAGCCATTGATCTTATCTTCACTAGTACTTTTGGCGGTCAGGAAAACGATGTGGATATGTTCCCAAGCGGGATTTTTGCGAATTTCTTGAGCAGTTTCAAAACCATTCATCTCGGGCATCATCACGTCTAGAAGCACCATATCAGGTTGGGCCTGTTGCATTAGGGCGATGGCCTGTTTGCCATTGGATGCCGTAAGCGTTTGATAGCCCTCCTTTTTAATCAAAAACTCGAGCGGAGCGAGGATGTTGGGCTCATCATCAACAAGCAGTATGGTTTTACGCTGTTTAGTCATACGGAATATAATTTCTTTTTCATCCAAAAAGGCGGAATTATCCAAAAGTTAGCAATAAAAATCTGAAATAACTTTTGAATTAGAAATAAAAAGCCATAAAAATCTGACTTGGTGATGGCGAATGGATCAAAAACTAGATGCATTTTACGCTTTGGGAAAGGCTATCCAGAACACGGCTCCCTGCCCCAATTCGCTTTCTACCCATATCTTTCCCTCATGCTGTTCTACTAATTTTTTGGTGATGTAAAGCCCTAATCCACTGCCACCAAGCTCACTGGCAGAAGGGTTTTGAACTTGGGTGAATTTTTCAAAGATCAATCTTTGCTTTTCCTTTGGAATGCCGATGCCATTGTCTGCAACAGACAGTAAGATACAATCTTCTTTCTCTTTGATTTTCAGCGTAATAACACCATTTTGTTCAGGACAAAATTTAAGGGCATTGGAGAGTAGATTGATGATGATTTGCATCAAGTAATCGCGATGACCCGCTATGCGATAGTTTTCCTGCTTGGGGTCAAATACCAGTTGGATTCCCTTTGCTTCTGCTGTTTTCTCAATAGAGGCCAGGGCTTTTTCAAGATGTGATCGGAGATTGATTTCGACTTTTTCAAAACCGCGATCTTTTCGAAGCTGCAATTTTTCAATATCCAGTACTTGGTTGACCATCCTCGTCAGGCGCTCACTTTCATCGACAATGATACTCAAAAAGCGACTCTTTTCTACTGGATCGATTGACGGGTTGGTGCTTATAATACTAGCAATAGATTTTATGGAGGTAATTGGCGTCCGCAATTCATGGGTAACCGTAGAGATAAATTCCGCCTTCATCTCGTCTAGCTCTTTAAGTTGTACATTGGCCTGTCGCAGCTTGGCCATAGCCAACTCTAAGTCTTCCCTACTGCGTTCGAGTTCGCGAGAATACTGTATAACCTCCTGTGTTTGGTCGAGTATTTTTAACATCTCTTCAAAGGAAATTGGTTTTTCCTTGACGATGGAATTGATCACAATTTTTGCAGAAGCTGCACCCAGCGTACCAGCAAGGCTGGTTTCCGAAAAATTGACAAGCTCCGTTGGAGCCACAGTGAGTTCTTTTGTTTTGAGTGGGTACCGCCGTTCAAACTGGGCCATCAGTTCCGCGACCCGTTCCTCCCCCATATAGCGAATGAGCAAAGCACGAAGGCTATCAAAATTGGCTTCACGCTTAATGACATCATATTCTAATCCCTCTTCTTGGTATTTGAAAAAGTTGACAAAATAATCGGCCTGGGCAATTTCTTCTGTGGAGGGTTTGCCCGCCAGGGAAACAAAAAAATAGAGGCTAATATTCACCAGCAGACTCCAAAAAACCGAATGCGAAATCTGGTCGGACATCTCTAAACCAAAAAGACTTTGTGGTTTTAAAAAAGAAAGTCCCCACAAACCCTCAGTCATGATACTTTTAGAAAGCATACCCACCTCTACCAAATTGTGTATGGGTAAGGTAAAAGCCCAGACCATAAACCCACCAATCATCCCTGCCAAGGCACCAACCTTGGTCGCCCGTTTCCAATAAAGACCACCGATAATAGCGGGAGCAAATTGGGCAACAGCGGCAAAGGAAATCAGTCCTATAGAAACAATGGTATATTGTTGCCCAACCGATTTAAAATAGCCATAGGCCAGTAGTAAGACGATCAGTACACCTACCTGTCGAATACCCAAAACGCTTTTGTGAAACTCCCTCAGATAAGGGCTTCTCATCTGCCTGGAGCGAATCAAGAGCGGCATGAGCAAGCTGTTGCTCAGCATGATGGTTAGAGAAGTCACGGCTACAATAACCATACTTGCTGCCGCAGATACCCCCCCCAGAGCAATAAACAAAGCCAGATAAGGTCGCCCGTAATCCAATGGCAGTTTAAGGATAAAAGTATCGGGCTCTACACTGCCATTAGAATAGTGCAATAAGCCAGCTGTAGCGATGGGCAGTACAAAGAAATTGATGAGCATTAAATAAACTGGAAACAACCAAGCCGCTTTCTTTACGAACTGAGTATTGGTATTTTCTACGACCGCCACGTGAAATTGACGAGGCAGAAAAAGGACTGCCATGCCCGAGAGCAAAAGCAGAAAAAACCAGCTTTCTCCATCAACCCCAGACTGTGAAAAATCAAGTACTTTGGCGATTTCAGGATTGGCATAAGCTTG
>JBCBDH010000213.1:0-9265 GCA_038529855.1 Bacteroidota bacterium
ATTCCTATCTCACCCAGGGAATACGCGATTCGAACATTTGAGGACCCTGAGTAATTTGGGCTTTAATCGACTGAGTATTGGAGTACAGGATTTTTCTCCTAAAATTATGGCAGCTATCAATAGGCGGCAGTGTCCAAAGGATATCGCTAGAGTCGTCGTTCAGGCTCGCCAATTAGGATATAAATCCATTAATTTTGACTTAATCTATGGGCTACCTTTCCAAAAAGCCCGTGATATCAAACGAAATATTTCCATGGTCAGAGGGCTAAAACCCGATCGCATTGCTTTCTACGGCTATGCTCACGTACCTTGGAAAACAGCTAATCAACGCGGTTTTTCCGAAGCGGATCTCGCCAAGGGAGAAGAGAAAAGAGCCATGTACGAAATGGGCAAGGCTGCCTTTGAGAAAATGGGCTATGTATCTGTGGGAATGGATCACTTTGCTTTGCCTACTGACGATTTGGCGATTGCTCAGCAAGAAGGGCGCCTACATCGCAATTTTATGGGCTACACTGCTCAGGACAGTTCTTTATTAATTGGCTTGGGTGCTTCAGCCATTAGCGAATCAAAGCGAATGTTTATCCAGAATGAGCGCAAGGTAGAAGCTTATCAAGAGACGGTCAATCGTGGAGAGATGGCCATCTGCCGTGGGCATGAGTTGAATGAAGAAGACCTCTTATTACGCGAACAGATCAAGCGCGTTTTGTGTACCCATCAAACCACATGGGGACCAGCAGAGCAGTCCTTGGAAGCTTGGGACCAGGTCGTCAACCGTTTGGCCAAATTGCAGAAAGACGGTTTGGTGAAAATTGGTAGGAATCAAATCCAGGTTGAACCTCGCGGAGAAGCTTATATACGAAACATCGCTCAATGCTTTGATGAGCGGTACTGGCGCAAACGCCCTGAACAAAAATTATTTAGTCAATCCATCTAATAGACTTGTTACCACTATCTGTTTTTTATCCAATAATCACCGAAAGCACTTCCTTTCGGTGATTTTTTTTGCTTTAGGCACTAGCGAGATGCGGGCGGATGATGTCCAGTATTTGGTGAGCACTTTGTACCCCAGATGCTCGCCACAATTGTTCCCCATTTTTATACAAAATCAAAGTAGGGACACCTCTGACTTGTAGCTGTGAGGCCAGCGTAGGATTTTTATCTACATCAATTTTGATAATTCTGGCCTGACCTTCTACGTGGCCCGCTACTTCTTTTAGGATAGGGGCTAGCATCTTGCAGGGACCACACCAGGTGGCGTGAAAATCAATAAGTACTGGTTGTTCGCTATTGATGAGCTGGGAAAAAGAGCTTTTTTTCGTCATGTGATTTCTTTTTGGGCTAACAATGGTTTAGGTAGCGCGGTTCATTATTGACTCATGGTGCCTTTCTAGGAAATCCAGTAGATTGCTTATCTTCGCGGCATGAAGTGGCTAGCCAAATTAATTCTAAAACTGACGGGGTGGACCATCGACTACAACATTCCCAAGGAAGCGCAACGCTCTGTAATGATCGCTGCTCCTCACACCACGAATTGGGATGCCCTATACACACGTCTGGCTTTTTTTGTATTGGGTATCCCCGTTAAAATTGCCATCAAAGATTATTGGACCCGTTTTCCCTTTAGCCTGTTGATCGTACCTTTAGGGGGCTTGGGAATTGATAGGCGCAAAAGAGAAGCAGGGGAAAAGCGCATCAGTCAAACCGACCAAATGGCTGCTTTTTTTGAGCAATTTGAACGCATTGCCCTCGTCATCGCTCCCGAAGGCTCTCGCTCTCTTCGAAAGGAATGGAAAATGGGCTTTTACTATACCGCCCAAAAGGCCAATGTACCCATTACCTTTGGTTATTTGGACTATAGCACCAGAACTGCTGGCGTTGGTGGCCCCGTATATCCCAGTGATGATATGGAAGCAGATATGCAAAAGATCATGGATTTCTACAAAAAGATAGAAGGAAAGTACCCAGAAAACTTTAGCCTAGATCAGCGATATGAATGACTTATTGCCTAGAAAAAGTCTCCTCTAAAAAGCAAGCCCTCTTGTTCAAACAAGAGGGCTCGGTATTTACAATCGCCTATAATGTGTCATTGAGACAAATTATTTCTTAAGGATGTCGAATAATCAACTTGCCATTTTTAAGGCTTTGATCACCTACGTGAATAGTATAGGTATATAGACCTTGTTCCATTTGAGTAGTATTGATTTGATGTGTCGCGTTTTCTGGTAAACGGAAACGCATGACTTCTCTACCCAATAGGTCATATATACGCACCTGAATGGCTTTTGTACTGCTTCCTTGATGTAGGAAGTTAACATGGTTGCTAGCTGGATTTGGGAAGACCTCTACCTGCTGTGTTGCGCTGAGTGATGTTGTCGAAGTGATGTTTTTGTTGATGACCGCAAAGGTGTCGATGATGGCAAAGCTCATTTCTTCTTCTTCTACCGTGATGGCTCTGACATTTTCGATGCGCAAGTGGAGTAGGGCATCCAATGAGCGATTGCCATCTTCATTGTTTTGGAAGAGAACGTCGTCTTCAATCGTGATAAACAATTGGCCAATCTCTCCATTACCACCTCTGTTGATTTGATCTGTTCTGGTGATACCAATATCTAATCTACCAGGGCTAAAGTGGTTTTGGTGCAAACTGATCATATCGTCATCAATCGTACCCAGCCAGGAGTTGTCAGCCTTGAAGGTAATGGAGCCTTGCTTGACCATTGAAGAGTCATAGGTAATGCTAAAGGCCAGACCATAGAGTTCGTCTACAGGGAATTCGTCAGAACCCAGGATAACTGGTAGGGCCACAATTTGGCTTTCGATTAGGGTGTCAGGCTTGATGTAGAAAGGGGCGTCAAGGGCCATTATGGAACGGCTGGCTTCTTCCTCTTCTCCAACAAAATTGTGCTCTTCTCCCCAGTTGAAGGCAATGACCAGTGCATCACTAAAGTTGATCGTACCATCTCCATTAGCATCAATATGCTTGTAATTGGTATTGCTGAGTGGGGTACTTTGGTTCCAGTCAAATGCGGGTTGGGGAACCCAGTCGCTAGTGGCATTGGCTCTGGCAGGACCATTAGCTCCAAAGCCCAAACCAATATTGAGTAGATCAAACTGATTGACTACTTTGTCAACATTTGTATCCCCTGGCCATACACAACTGCTGTCTACCTCTACATTGAATTCGTCTACCGTCACACAGCCAGTAGCAGGATCAGAAACGATAACTAGGAATACAGTGGATTCGTCTGGATTAGCCATTGGATTTGGACAATCAATACAGGATAGGTCTTCACCAGGCGCCCAGAAATAATCAAGGCTTAAAGAACTCTCGATCTCAAATTGTACCGTTTCTCCTCGACAGATGGAAAAATCGTTTTGAGTAACCTGAGCATCAACTGCTTCAACCGTAGCCGTTGTTACCAATATACAGCCTAGTGCATCTGTCACAGTGAGGCTGTAGTCGCCTGCAGCCAGCCCACCAATCTCCAGGGTCGTACCACCATTGCTCCACTGATAGTCATAGGGTTCCTCTCCACCGCTTACATTGGCACTCAACCCACCATTAGAGGCCGTACCAAGTGCACAAGAGCTTAGGATAGTTGCCGTCAGAGAGGCAGAGGATTGATCGACGAAGTAATTGCCACCTACAATGGTATTACCTGCTGCATCCGTCACCGTAACGCTATAGTCGCCGCCAGATAAATCGCTGAGCTCAAAGGTAGGCCCATCTCCAGTCTGCGTAACCCCATTGCTCCAATCCAGGGTATAAGCTGGTGTACCACAACTCACCTGAACGGTAATTGAACCACTGGCTCCACCACAGCCTGCATTGATGATTTCCACTGTTGATAGCGAAAGGCTAGCCCCAAAGCCGCCACCTAACTCAATGCTACCAAAACAGAAGTTACCGCTTACAGGATCAGTTACTACTGCAATCAAATCCAAACCAATCTGGCTACTGTTTAAAGGCTGCTCGATAAGGTTATTGGGATCAATGGCGTTTTCATAGATTGATACTTCATAATTATCGATACAGCTATTGGAGCCTTCCAGAATCATTTCTGGCGTAACAGTGGCTTGGCAGTTAGCGTCTAGGCTAACATTAACATTGGCATTGCAGGAAAGGGTTGGGTTACTGTTGCCTAATATCCTAATTACCTGTACCCAACTCCACTGATAGGGCGTGATACCTAATTCGAATAAACACCAGTTGATCATGGTCCATTCGCGATGTACCATAGACAATTCGTTTGGATCGTTACCTGGGAAAACCGTATCCTCATAAGTCACTGCAATAAGGCTACAGCCATCATCGTGTACTCTTGGTTGACGGTCTTGGTCGAAATTGACGACTAGATCATCGGGATCAAGGCTACCTATTTGAGTAGGATCACACTCTATAATTTCTAAATCACAGGGCCATTCTACTTTCTTAATCAGGTACTCAAGTCCGCTATTTGAATTGACTAGATCACAGCTTCCTACATCTCCTTGTGTAAATCTCCAACATACCTCTGGGACATAAAAATCTTGGCAGTTGATGATGGTGATGATTTGAACCGCCGTATTACTGACATTTCCCTCTGCGTCCATGGCTATCCAGGTTCTGCGAATATCCCCCAGGCCACAAGATAAATCTGAAACAATGCTTTGATCCAGGGTCACTTGATTACTGTTGTCTATGGCATAGCCATCAAAGCCCCAGAAGATGTCATAGGTATCATCATAACAGGGATCAGCAAAGATGTCCTGTGGGGCGTATTCTGCAAATCTAGGATGAGCAGGGCAGACTCGATCGTTGACAATGATAGAATCTCGACTAGTAGGGTCATTGGCATTGGGGCCAGTGACGACTTCACCAAACTGTAGGTCAAATTGATCAGCGAAATCATCTGGATTGGCGGAATCAAAGTCCAGCATGTAATCACAAGTGATGGTTACATTAGGGGGCGCGACGACGAAAGGAGGGAGTTTATCCTCTACCGTTACTTGGACTAAACAGTCGCTGTAGCGGCCTTCTAAAGCACCACCAGGAGCCATCGCTTCTGGCAAAACACCTGCATAGTCATTGGGATCAGCTCCATTAGGAAGTAGACCAGGGAATTGCGCACCAAAAGTGTAGGGGCTGGGATCGACATCAAAGACGCGGAGTACAACGAAGATCGTATTATTAGTGACATCTTCTACGCAGAAGTTCACTTTATTGTCAAAGTAAGCCTGAGCGCCTTGATAGGGAGCGCTGGTGCGTAAATCATCATCACCGCTTAGGCCATTACAGCTATTGGCTACCCAGTCGCCATCGGCAACCGTGCCTTCTTCTCCGTCATTATTGGCATCGCGTTCGCTTTGGCGAAGAATGCGGAACCAGACTTGATTAGAGCAGGCATCGAAGGAGCCATCGTCAAAAGTACTTGCAAAAACAGTAGCATTTCCCTGTCCGCTAAGGCTTACAATCGTTTCCTCATCACAAACCGCTACAGGGGCTACGCCATCCGTTACCGTCAGCTTCATCGTATCTGGAATACCGACACCACAACAGCCAATGGGCGTAAAGATGATATCGTGGATACCAACGGGAAGTTCATTGACCAACCAATCGGTTCCTGAGGGATTGGTAACAAAACCTGCCGAGGAGGACACGGTGTAATTCGTAGTATTTCCATCGCAGTCGCCATCAACTGTTGTATTTGGAACGAGGTAGGTGGCGGTACAAGTGGCTGGGAAGTTAACCGCCAGTGTTGCATCTGGTAAGGGGACGATGCTTGGTCTGGTTTCGCTTTCGACTTTGATGATCTGGTTATGGGTGCGTACATTTCCAGTACACCAATCCAATACCGTAAAGGTTCTCAGTAGTTTGTAGCAGCCGTTTGGGTCGCCTGGGTCGCAGGGGATGCGAAGGTCCTCAAAGGTGGACTGTATATCATCGCAAGTTACTGGTGCACCAGTACCAAAGTGCTTGACTTCTCCACAGGGCCATTTTTCTCCATCGAATGGAGATGGATGGCCTTGGTAGGGATGACCAGGTGGGAGGGCATTCCAATAGAGGGTCGTTGGGCCACAACTGGCATTATCAGCAGACTCTTCCACACCACCTGCAACAAATTTGCATTGTAGCACGGGGAGGGTGACCCCGTCGAAATTTAATGGAAATTGGATTTGGGATAGGCTTAGTCGTGGTCTGGCAATCACTTGCTGGCAGCTTTCTAGCGTTCCATTGCTGGAGACGAGCTCCCACTGGCGAGTAATCAGTTGACTGAAAGCGTCAGCACAATTGGGGGAAGTAACTAGATCGGTAAAGCGAAGGGTGAGGTCTTCGTTGTTAGGACCAAGCCCAGTGGCTATCCAGGGTCCTCCAAAGTCAGCATCGTAGTTAGGATCGTTAGGGTCGGGTAGTAGGTTGTCGGTGTTGCTTAGTGGGAAGCCAATATTGGCACCTGCTGCGGGGATGATTCCCTGTCCGCAAGTGATGAATACCGTGTCAGGGCAATTGAGGTTTTGACCGGTTAGCGAGCTGAAGAAACAGCAAAAAAGACAAAAGACTAGTGTAGATTTCAAGGTTTTCATTAGGATTATATTTAATTAGCTTTGTTCAAAGTTCCTTGTCGATACAAATGTAGCCTTGTTGGGCGCTTATATAAAGTACTTATATTGCTATTTATAGCTTGTTTTCTTACCTTTGGAATTGCAGGTGTTTGATTATCAATTGAATACATCATTAGATATAGCAAAAAAGACCTAATCTATTCTAGGTTTTTGCTGCTAAAAAATACTTAAATCGGTATTTGGGAGTGGATCAGGTAGGAAAATCAAGACATTTGCAGCGGTAAAGGACTAGTAAAATAAGACAATCCCATGCAAAACACCAGACTTATTGGGCTTTTTCGCCTGCTTTCTACCAAAGAACGGCGAAAATTTAAGGAATACATTCATTCTCCTTTCTTCAATAAAAACGAAAAGCTACAACAGCTCCACGACTTACTAGCCTTGCAAGCCCCCAAATTCCCCGCCAAACAGATCGAAAAACGCCGCCTTTACCAACAACTCTTCCCCAAAAGTCCTTACAAAGAGCTGTCTCTCAATAACCTTATCTCTGATTTACTGCAAAAGCTCTACGAATTTCTGGCTCATCAAAAATATACAGAAAAACCCCACCTACAGAAAAGCTTTCAGTTGGAATGGCTGTTGGAAAAGGATGCTTACAGCCATGCCGAAAAGGAACTAAAACGCTATCGGCAACTACAGGATAAAAACCACTATCGCAATTACGATTACTACCTACAGGAATACCTTTTTTACGAAAGGTCTGATTACTATCACGTCAGCCATTCCAATCGAAAAGAAGAGGAGAGCCTACAACTGCAATCCAATCATTTGGATTGGTACTACTTTACCAATAAAATGCGTTTGGCCTGTGATATGGCTAGCCGTAATACGGTGATTAAAGCCACGTATGAATGTCGCTTTTTGGAGGACTTGATCCAGAAATACGAATGCAATAAGCATCAACTACAGGAAATGCCTGCGCTAAAAGTCTATTACAGCATTTACCAAATGCTTATCCATTTTGAAGCAGAAGAATACTATCGCGACCTCAAAGCATTGCTGCCCCAATACTATCGCCTCTTTCCCCAGGCTGAGCTTCGAACCATCTACAATTATGTCCTCAATTATTGCATCAGAAAAGTGAATTCTGGGCGGAGTATGTATTATCGGGAATCACTGGATTTGTACAAAATACTACTGGAACAAAAAACGATTTTCCTCAATGGCTATTTGACACAATGGACCTATAAAAACATCACCACTATTGCCATTCGGGTCAAGGATTACGACTGGATAGAAAGTTTTATCCACGACTATAAAGATGCCCTCTTGCCCGAGGAACGCAATAATGCTTTTGCCTACAATTCAGCTGCTTTATACCATGCCCGAAAAGATTATAAAAGAGCCCTTTTACAGCTTCAGGATGTGGAGTTTACCGCAACTTCCTATTACATGGGTGCAAAAATCATTCAGGTCAAAAGCTATTATGAATTGGCGGAATTTGAGGCTTTATTTGCTTTGATTGAAGCCTTTAAAAAGTACCTGCTTCGTCGTAGGGAAATCTCAGATTATCGTCGAAAAGCCAATAATAATTTTCTCAATTTGGTCAAGCGCATCGTCCAACTCAAAAGTAGTCGACATACGCTGAGGCGCCTGGTTTTACAGCAGAAAGTGGAGCGATTGTCAGAGCGACTCCAAGCGATGAATCCCGTAGCGAACAAAGACTGGCTTACTGAAATCCTACAGGAAATTTAAAAAGGGCTAGACCCTATGCCCAATTAACTGACCAAAGTTTCTGGAGTGAATCGTTTGCATTAGGTGCATAGATTGGCCGATTCCTTCCTGGTTTTTCATTAGGCTACTGAGGCATAAGCGTTACATTTATTCCGTTGATGTGTTATAACATTAGTTATATACCAAAAGTCAATGTTAGGGCGTAAGTTTGTAATAACAACCGAAAAGGCATTCTCGACCGACATTAAAATAAGAGGAAATTTTAAGCAAATAGTTATTGGACGCTTTAATTTTCTTAATTTCCGAAACATAAACCCTCATAACTACCAAACTGTATAGCGATTATGAAAGAGAACAAAACCCAATCTACTATTGGCGGCTTTGTCGTCGAGAAACAAGCCTTAAAACAAATTTTAGCCGAAGAAGGAACCATTGGATTAGCCTTTGCTGTGGATCAACCTGGCGTAGCCAGTGGGGTCAATCTGAACGTACTGCGCGTCTTTTTAGAGCAGGATGAACTAAAGGCAGAACATCGCGAGGTAGGAGTATGCCATGGCGCTCCTGATGTTTATCAATATCCCGCACAAGGGGTGCAGGACTTTGTATTCAACTACGGTGCACAACTGGTAAGCGATCAATTCTTTTTTGGTTTTTGCCTCAAAGAAAAATTTCATATCCTCGATAAAGAAGACCATGACGAGGTGTACATTGGTGGTGGCTACCGCAATTTTGGAACCAATGGCCCCTATGATAAACCCCAATGGTTTAGCCTCACTATTGCCATGCGAACTAGCATTCAGACCATAGAGGAGGGCAAGCACGTCTTTAGTCATTCCAGTACGGGAATACCCACTAGGATAGGCTTACATCATCCTGTCTTGAAGGATTTAACCCCCAGTTTTTCTATTGATCAGTTAATGGAGATTGTCATCAAGAATCAAACAAGCCACCTCGCTGCTGTGATCAAAAGCTTGATCGTCAATCTCCA
>JBCBDH010000214.1:0-9289 GCA_038529855.1 Bacteroidota bacterium
GGTGCATCCTGTGATTGGTCGCGTACCTGTTTTACTATGGACGAAAAGCGTTACAAGTCCGTTATTAAGGTATTTGTTGATCTTCACAAAAAAGGAAAAATCTATCGAGGTCTTCGCATGACGAATTGGGACCCTGAGGCCCAAACGGTACTTTCCAACGAAGAAGTCATTTACAAAGACGAAAATTCCAGACTCTTCCATGTTCGCTATCGCATTGATGGCACAGAAGACGAATGGATCACCATTGCGACCACTCGCCCAGAAACAATCCTTGGAGATACTGCCATTGCCGTCCATCCCGAAGATGAGCGCTATACGCACCTCAAAGGCAAACGCGCGATCGTTCCCATGGCCGAACGCTCTGTTCCCATTATTTTTGATAGTTATGTTACCCGCGACTTTGGAACAGGGGCCTTAAAGGTCACTCCTGCTCATGATTTAAATGACTACGAAATTGGACAACGCCACAATTTGGAGGTGATCGATACCCTCAATGCTGATGGGACGATGGCTGAAGTAGCAGGCTTTTACATTGGCGAGGATCGCTTTGTCGCCCGAAAGAAGATTGCCAAAGATCTGGAAGCAGCGGGGCATGTTGTCAAAATAGAAGACTATCGAAATAATGTTGGTCGCTCAGAGCGCACGGATGCAGTCGTTGAGCCAAGACTCACCAAGCAGTGGTTTATGCACATGAAGGAAGCTTCTGCGACAGCATTAGAAGCGGTTCGAAGTAAAGAGGTGACCTTTTTTCCAGAGCATTTCTGGAATATGTACTACAATTGGTTGAATGAAGAGAATGTTCGCGATTGGTGTATCTCTCGTCAGCTTTGGTGGGGCCAGCGCATTCCCGCCTATTATTATGGGGAAGGCGTTTATGTCGCAGAAACGCCAGAGGAAGCCCTGGAAATGGCGCGGCAAGATACTGGAAATGCGCAGTTGCAGCTATCTGATCTCCAACAAGATGAAGATGTACTCGACACCTGGTTCTCCTCCTGGCTATGGCCAATTACAGTATTTGATGGTTTTGAAAATCAGGAAGAGTTGCGGTATTATTATCCAACCGCTGCATTGGTTACAGGTTGGGATATCATGTTCTTCTGGGTTGCTCGAATGATTATGGCAGGTTATGAGTGGGCGGGCGATCTCTTAGGAGAAGAGCTCGTTAAGGAAAAAGGCGTTCGACCTTTTTATGATGTCTACTTCACGGGGATGGTTCGAGATGAGAAGCGCAGAAAGATGAGTAAATCCCTTGGGAACTCCTCTGATGCACTGATCCTAATGGATAAATATGGGGCTGATGGCGTTCGCTTTGGAATGCTCTCTAGCGGGTCAGCGGGAAATGACATTATTTTTGATGCACCCATTGATCCAAAGACGAAAAAAGTACTCAATGAAAGCAAGCTTTGTGAGCAAGGCTTGAACTTCTGTAATAAGATGTGGAATGCGCTTCGCCTGATCAAAAGCTGGGAGGTAGTTGATCAGCCAGTTGATGCGAATATTGCCGCGATGAATAGTCTGGCCAATGCCTGGTTTGAACAAAAACTGCAGCAAACCATCACGGATTTGGCACAAAGCTTTGAGACCTATCGCCTGTCAGAAGCCATTATGACCTTGCGTGCTTTGATCTGGGACGATTTCTGTTCCTGGTATTTGGAAATGATCAAGCCCGCATATGGCGAGCCCATTGATCGCCCAACTCTTGAACAGGCCATCCAGTTTTTTGAACGATTGATGACCTTGCTTCATCCCTTTATGCCTTTTGTCACAGAAGAGATTTGGCATCAGCTAAAGACGAGGAGCGAAGGCGAGGATTGCATCATCAGCCAATATCCCAATGCGCAAACCTATGATCAGCACTTGATCAATGATTTCGCTACCGCTCAAGACATCGTCGCCAAGATTCGCGATGCTCGCAATAGCAATGGCCTAAAGCAAAAGGAACTGCTCCAACTCTTTATTCAGGAGAGTGAGTCGACCAAGACGACTTTCCAACGAGAGGGACTTGGCAATATTATCCAAAAAATGGCCTATCTGTCTGAGCTGAACTTTACCCAAAGTGAGGTTGACAATAGTGTTGCCTTTCTATCAGGCACTGGTCAGTATTTTCTAGCAATCAACAAGACCATTGATGTCACTGCTGAAAGAGAGCGACTGGTCAAGGAGCTGGAATATGCCCAAGGTTTTGTACGCTCTGTTGAAAAGAAACTCAGCAATGAGCGCTTTGTTAATAATGCACCCGCTGCTGTTGTGGATAAGGAAAGAAAGAAATTGTCAGATGGGCAAGAGCGAATTAAAAGGCTGGAAGAAAACCTTGGCAATTTGAATTGATAAGAGTAGTGGGATCGCTGGTGCTGCGAGAAGTCATAAATAATAAGCCCCAGAAAAAGCTTTGCTTTTTCTGGGGCTATCTTTTTCTCTCAGCGAAGCGATCTAATCTACTCCCTCACAAATGTTCGTGTAAACTGCTGGCCATTCACAGCCAAGACCAAAGAGTATTGACCAGATGGCAGCTGACTAACTTCTACCTTTTCTGTATAATCCCCTGGAGCAGTTGCTAGATTGTAACGCTCCAACATCAGCTTACCCTGAACATCGTAGACTTGTATACGTACATCATCTACGCGTTCGTCAAATCGGTACATCAAATTGACATAATTGACGGCTGGGTTGGGATAGAGCACAATGCGCATATCCGCTTCCAGAACTTCCTCTGTATTGGTAATAGGAGGTGTTGTTCCCAGAACAAGGATATCGTCCACCGCAATGAGGTTGTCGTCATCCGAATCGTGAAGGAAGCAAATGTAAATGGTCTGATCTTGATAATCCGCTAAGCTTACACTGTGAGGCTCCAAGAAAGAGCGATACAGATTAGCAGAAGTATCCTCTACAAAGAAGAAGTCCGTATTGGTGTAGCGATCTGCGTGGATATAAGCATTGGGTGGATTAAAGAGGAAACTATCCACATTGAAAGCATTAATATCTGGATCACTGGCACCATTAGGTAGTGGCGGAATCATCTGGGCATGACGAAACAAGGTATCTGTAAAATCATCTGGAGCATAACTCTCGACTGCTACTAAAACAGAATAACCATCCATATAGCGAGGTCCTTGGAAGGGTTGAGATTTCCAGTGAAGCGTGGCTTGGTCATCGACGACTTGGATAGCAGGCAAGACAAGCCAGTTGCGGTTACCATCAGCAAAACCTTGCAACCAAGAGGAGCTACCAAAAACAAAATTGGTATCTGTTGGAGGAATACTATCGGTAGTTAGGTATCTTAAATCGGTGTAAAAAGACCAGTCTTGTGGTCGGTCATTAGCATCGGCAAGACCATCTTCATCCCAATTGATCCAATTGTTGGTACCAAGACTATCGGGGTCTGGGATGGTGAGGATGTTGTCGAGATCACCTTGAAAGTCCTGGAACAAAAGGGTGTCATTTTGTCCCAACAGTTGAGTAGTACAACATAATAGCACGACCCATACAGGCAAGTAGAGATTTTTCATACTGTGAACTTTTTAATGAATAAATAGTAAAGGCGAATATATAAAAAAGCCCCTGGGTATAGATAGATTATCCCCAGAGGCTTTTTTTATTTCATAGCTTAAAAAGAGTTTTTATTAGTGCTGAACCATAACACGACGAGTCCGCTGTCCCTCATCAGTGAGGATGTGGAAGAAATAAGCACCAGAAGGTAGTGTACTTACGTCAATCAACAGATTGTCTTGCTGGAAATTACTGAATTCTTGTACATGTACAACCTTACCCGTAAGATCAAGCAATTTGATGCTGACATTATCAGAAGCATTGACCAAGCTGATGTTGGCATTCAATACTTCATTCGCTGGGTTAGGAGTGAGTACCACCAAGTTGGCTTCATCCAACTCAGAAGTAGAAGTAATATCAAATGGCTGAACATTCAAACGGATAACAGGAACGATGTCGTGGCCAAAGTTAGTAGTACCGAAATCGTCAGTTGGAGCCAAGCGGTAGTAATCCTCATCGCCAATACCCAATACGTGGCTGTAGCGAGGAACACCTAACTGCTCTGTACGCCATACAGCTGCACCGTAGTCGTACTCTTCACTAGCTTCTACTGCGAAGTCATCATCATCTTCATCCGTGGTGATCTGTAGCACCAACAAATATTCCGTCTCATCCTTCAAAGGAGCGAAGGTTGGATCATCAGGATCGCCATTGAAGTCAAAGATTGGAATCTCCAAGCGGAAGGGGACAGATTCTGTACCCAATACTTCGTAAGTATTGAAACCAGCAGGATTGCGTTCTGTGTTTTGAGCCAACTGGTCACCATTATCATCTACCCACTCATAGAGCCAAACAATCAAGTTTTTACCAGCATGAGTACTCAAATCACTCAATTCGATGGTTGCAGAAGTTGCTTCGTATTTAATGTCTACACCTCCAACATTGTCAGAAGAACGAGTTATGTAGTAGTAGTTACCGATAGACCAAGAGTGAGGAGCACCATCTGGCCATAAAGCATCTACAGGGAGAAGGTCACGTGTACGGCCAGTCTCCTTAGCATATTCTGTATCTGTTGTTCTGAATTCTACGGAAAGAGAATTATCTGTCTCGTCAAAGTCTGTAGAGTCAGCAGAAACGGTGTAAGTCATTGTATAAGTGGTAGGTAGGTCTTTCTCAGGAGTAAAGGTCTCTGGGAAAATCTGGTTTTCCGCCAATGAATCAGGACCAATAGTACCATAAGCAAAGTCAGCAGAGAAAGTAGGAACGGTACCACTAGCTTCAGTAATGGTGACGTTAAGGTTGGTGTTGGTCTGTGCTTGTCCACCTGCATTATAGATGTCAGCAACGAAACCAAATTCTTCTACCTGACTAGCAGGAGTGCGAATGTTGAGTGGGATAGCCCACCAGTTTTCCATGACACGGAGGTTGTGTGCCTCTGGTCTGATCAAGCGAACATCGTCAATGATCCAGAAGTAGAAGTCACCATTGAAGGTAAACTTGATGCGGATGTTACCCTGATTGTTCAATTCGGGCAATAGCAAACGGATTTCTTCCGTACCAACAAGGTTTTGCTCATTAGCAGTCAATACATTTTCTGTTTCGATCGTAATAGGATCGCTGTATTCTGTACCACCGTCAAGGCTGTAAGACATGGTCGTTGAACCATTCAATGGCAGATTGTACTGGTGGAAGTTCAACATAACTGCATCACAATCAGAGCAATCAATTACAGGAGAGATCAGCTCACTTTCATACTGTGGATAAGAACTTGGAGGACCACTAGGAATGTTGGCTTGAGAACCTTTTGTTGTCAAAAAGTCAGCATCCAAAATCATGGCACCATTAGCAGCCGTTGGAGAAGAGATAGCGAGACCACCTGTCAAAGCACCAGTGGCTGCGCCATTAGCGGTGTAGGTCCAAAGAGCAGTATCACCACTTACACCTACGACTTCCCAGTCGCCAAGGCCATTGGCAAATCCACCGCTATCCCAAAGTACATCGTCTTCGAGTTCTGGCTCGTAATAGACGCGAATATCGACGCCATTGGCCAATTCCGCCTTGATCAAATCACAGGTTTCCAAAGAGAGCATAAGGCCAGGAATGGTTACGTTTGGACCATCCACACCACCTGTCATATCAATTGGGTCACCACCTTCATTATTACAAATGACGAAAGCAGTTGCACCAGCATTTTCTGCATTGAGGGCTTTAGAACCAAATTCGCAACCACCGCGATCGATCAATGCGACCATACCAGTAAGGTCGTTATTGATTTCAGCACAGGCTTGAGTAGGAGAAGCGGCAGTATCAACAGATACGAGCATTAGTGTTCCAGTGACCTCATCATCAGGATTGAGGAAACCAGGGAGTGGCTCTCCGAAGTTGGCAATACCAAAATCGTATTGTCCAGCAATGTTAGCGGGACTAGTCACTTCAAAAGTAGTTTGTCCAATTAGTTGTACGCTGAGGAACAAACAAACCGCAGATAGCAAATATCTGGTCAGGCTGGCTTGCTTTAACGTAAAGTTACTTTTCATAATCGTGAGTTTAATAAAATTATATTTATTTTGAGAAGTCCAAAATTAAGAAAAAATCATCATCTCTAAGTCCAAAAGCTTACGATTTGGTCGCAAGTCAGGCAAAATTGAGCGGGCAGGTTAACATTATCTTGAATTTCGAATTTTTGATACGGTCGGGTTGCCGTACAACTGACATATCGCTATTTTATCCCTTTTCTCACCACTATTTGTCAGCCAGTTGCAAGTAATCCCTGATCAATAAATCCCTACTGACGGGAACGACGCCAGCGTATTCACAGACCTGCCCAGCAGCCAGATTGGACAATAGGCCGATCATTCGCAAGTCCAACCCTATAGCCATTCCCAATGCTGCGATGGCAAAGACTGTATCTCCTGCCCCACAAACATCCGCAATAGCTCGCGACTGAGTGGGCAATAGTTCACTGGATTCCGTATTGTCAATGAATAGTCCTTTTTCGGATAGGGTAATCAGACTGTGACGGTGCTTTAGTCTTTGTCTGAGGTCTTTACTGGCCTGTCGTAATGCATCCAAATTTGCTTCGACATTTTGCCCTAAAGCTCGGCTGACTTCGCGCAAATTAGGTTTGAATAAATCCACTCTTTTATATTCAAAGAAATAGCGCTCTTTGGGGTCTACTGCTGTAAGTATTTCTCGTTTCAAAGCTTCCAGCATGACGCTCCTGATCAGCTTTGGTGTCAACACCCCTTTATTGTAATCCTGAAAAAGAACCAGATCGATTTTTTCGCTGTCTAATAATTCCAGTATAACCCCTAGTAAGCGTTTTTGTTCAATGTCTGAGAGATCATTGGTCTTTTCTTGATCCAGTCGCAGTAGTTGTTGTTTCCCTGCCATGATACGGCTTTTCTGAGTAGTAGGGCGACTAGAAGAGCTAATAATCCCTCGATTTTGTTGGGGCAATAGCTCCAAGAGCGTCTGAGCAGCTTCATCCTCACCGACGACACTACAAAGGATAGCCTTAGCACCAAGCGCAGTGATGTTGGCCGCTACATTGGCCGCTCCTCCTGGACGATTGATCGTTTCGCGATGGTTTACAACGGGTACTGGTGCTTCTGGAGAAATGCGATCCACACTGCCGATGAGGTAGCGATCGAGCATAACATCGCCGATAATCAGCACTTTGAGCTGACTCATCTTGTCGAGAATTTGTTCAATCATAGTGGCGCAAAAATAGTATCCTTTTTGAAAAAGAAGATTTATTCTACAGGAACTTTATGCGATCCCAATGTCGATAAAAGATTATCCATTTGTGCAAAGATCGTTTCTGTAGCCCCTCGCTCTTTTTCAAGGTATTGTCGGCTAAGACTACCTGCCTGTATTCTCACTTTTTCAGTGCTGAGATGTCGCAGCGTATCGTGTAGTTCTTGGGTATTGGTTATGCAGAAGGCAGCGCCTAATTGGACCAATGCTTTGGCTTCTTCAAATTTGTGGTACTTGGGACCAAAGAGGATGGGGAGGGCGAAGCTGGCGGGTTCTAGTGTATTGTGTAAGCCCGTTTTGAAGGCGCCGCCTATGTAGGCGATTTGGCCATAGGCATAGAGCGAGGCAAGCATGCCGATGTTATCAATGATCAAGACGCGAGCCTTTGCCAATTGTTGGGGATGGATTTGGGAATACCGCACACAGCTAGGACCAAAGCTAGATTCGATGGCTTGAAGATGGGAAGGGGATAGCTGATGGGGGGCGATGATGAGTCGCCAGTCGCGATGCTCAGGGCGGTTCAAAACCTCGGCCAGGAGGACTTCGTCGGGAGGCCAGGTGCTACCAGCAATAAGTACGGGGCCTTCCTGGCAGAAAGGGGCCAACTCGGGAAAGGAGCGGGCTTGCTTTGCTATTTGGAGGACGCGATCAATGCGCGGGTCGCCTGCTTTGCTACTGTGCTTGACACTGATTGTTTTCAATAAATCGAGAGAGGCTTCATTGTGTACAAACAAATGTTCAAATTGATGTAGTGCCTTTCGAAAAAGCGACCCATACCAACGAAAAAAAATTTGGGAAGGTCGAAATAAACCCGCGATTAAAAAAAGGGGGATATTTTTTTGATCTAGGTAATTAATAAGGTGTAACCAAAATTCATATTTGACAATAATGACCAAGTCAGGGTCTAATACATCTACAAATTGTTTTACTGCTGCCCGCGTATCAATTGGTAGATAGGTCACTAAATCGGCAAGTGGATAATTTTTTCGGATCTGGTAGCCTGATGGGGAAAAAAAGGTGAGGACTAGCTGATAATGTGGGTAGACTCTTTTGATTTTTTCGAGCAAAGGGCGCCCTTGTTCAAATTCACCTAGAGAAGCGCAATGCATCCAGATGGTGACTTGATTTTGGGAAACTTGTTTTTTAAATTTGGAAATAAGTCCCTGCCTACCCGTCCACCAAGCTTTGGCTTTAGGAGAAAAAAATGCAGCGATGCGGATGCCTAATACATAGAGTTGAATACCCCATTCATACAATTTAGACATCATATTCAAATCCTTAATAATAGATTTCTTCCGTATTCTGACCAATGTAGAAAGGAAGCGTCCAACCCGCTCTAAAACCAAAGGTCAAATCAAGTCGACTTTCATCTTCCATCGTGCGGGTATCAAAATTAAAATCGCGGCGACTTTGGGTAAAGCCTTGCATCATTTCTATCCCAGCAAAGAAATTGATCAAGCGATTTCTACTGAGAAATTGATAGCCAATAAATTCTTTGATGGCCAGGCCATTACTCAGCCGATCATAGCCTTTTTTATATTCATCATCCAATTGGGGAACAAAGGATTCTGGATCGTCTTGTACCCTGATTTTATGCTGAAAAAGACCGACATGCAATCGAGTTAATATTCCTGATTTATTATAGTCTTTGGAAAGGGGAAATAATTTTCCCAAGTATAAACCAGTATAAAAACCACGCATCCGCAATTCCACATTGGCGATGGAGCGGGTATTGCCGATGATGCTGCCGTCGGGCCCCCGCAAAGCGGCCAAAACATCTTCTTTGACCTCTCGGCCAAAAAAGAAAGTGCCATCTATTCCAAATTCAAAGCCTTTTTCTGTCAGCAGACTAAGACTAAGTCCCAGTTCATTGAGTGTTCCAAAGCGATTGGATAAATCACCCTGTGGGATGTAATAGCCATAGCTGATAGTGGGCAATAGTACTTTGCCCGAATTATCTCTTTCCTCGTTGAATTGGGCCCATAATTGCCCAGAGCCAATCACGAGGAATAATACCAACAAATAGGGTCGAATAGTTTGCATG
>JBCBDH010000215.1:0-9252 GCA_038529855.1 Bacteroidota bacterium
CCGAGCGCTTTCAAGATTGGTCCTTCCAGCACTTCTTTCTACAACCAATGGATAGTCCCCAACAAGCGGAAAATACACGTCTATGTCTGGATTATTGTCTGAAAAATCCCCAATGGCGATTGAGTGTACAAACCCATAAGTTTTTGGATATTCCCTAATGCGCCTATCCCTGTGCTATCAATTCCCTATACACTTGATTATTCTTCAACACCTCTGGATTACCCACCAATACCAAATGTTTTCTCGCCCGAGTCAAAGCCACATTGAGCTTTCGGTCCACCCCTTCATCTGATAGCGAAATCAAGGAATCTAACTGGCTGAGCTTATTGGTGCAAAGCGAAATGAGGATAATATCTCTAGCCCCACCTTGATAGCGCTCTACCGTATCTATAGTCAGGTTTTCGATGGGAAGCAATTGTTCCTCAAGCTGCTTTCGGATACAGGCGATTTGGGCGCGGTAAGGGGTGATGATACCAATGGAATGGGTATTGAGTTCAAGGTCATTAGCTGCGTAGAGCCGCATAAAGCTTTGGACCAACTCAGCGATGACCCTGGCCTCTTCTTCATTGGTTTTATGCGAGCCATGCAAACCATTAACGGGAGTGGCAATGAAGAGTAAGCGTTTTTGGGCTAGTGCTTGTTCCAAATCAGAGGGAGCATCGGGGAGTTGCCATTGCAAAGGATGGATTTGACCCTGATGGGCATCTAAATAATCTGGAAGAATACCGAGTTTGCCTTTGTAAAAATAGGTATTGGGAAAGGCCATGATGTCTTGATGCATCCGCCCTTGATGACTCAATTGGGCAAAAGCCCAGGTCCAAGCTTTTTGCTGGGCTTGTTTGTACAAACGCTCAAATAGCGAATCGCGAAGATTGCGCAAACCCAATGCCTGCAAATCCTCATCTTCAATAGCTGAAGAATCTTCCGATTGTACCACAACAGCGGGTAATTGTTTGTGGTCGCCAATCAAAATAAAGCGTTCAAAACAAGGCAGCAAACCAACTAGCATAGGCTCCAATATCTGCGAGGCTTCGTCGATAATCACCCGATCAAATTTTTTCAACTGCAACAATTCCTGTTTTCCCAAAACCGAAGCCAGCGTCCCCACAAAAATCCGATGATCCTGAATCAAATCCTTTAAGCCCTGCCGATTATTCACCTTAGCCAGCTGGCTATCCAACAGTCGCTCCCTAAATCGCTCCGCCGTCGAATACCGCGAACCAATGCGCAAATATTCCTTCCGCGCAAATTGATCAATGCTCTCTATCGCCTCACAAATCTCATCAACTGCCCGATTGGTATAAGCCAATAGCAAAAGCTGCTCGTCGCTCTCATTGAGCAAATAGGCAACGATTTGTTTGAGCATCACACTGGTTTTTCCAGTTCCTGGCGGGCCCCAGAGCAAAAAATAGTCCTGGGCATCAATCATTTGTCGCAGGATTTGCCCTTGCTCCTCTGTCAAGCCAGTGGGAATATTGATCTCGCTGGGACTAACCTGTCGCGGTGCTTCGCGACAAAGCAATAAATCTTTCTTTTCCTTGCTGTGCTGAGCAAATTGAAACAAGCCTCTATACATACTCACAAAACCACTGTCCAGCATATCGTGCTCCAAATTCCAATAGCCTTCCTGCTGAAACAGCGCATCGTTGAACTGCCGACTCCGCAGTCGCACCCGCACCTGATCATCCGTGATGGAGATGATGGTACATTTGAAGATTTGGTTGTTGAGCGCCGTATCGCCCGTTTGTTGATAGGGATAGAGGATGGCAATGTCGCCTTGTCGGAAATTGGCCAGGTTATTAGTCCGTTCCGTCTTGTTAAAGGTAAGCATAGGGTCGCTTCCCTGAAAATGCCATTCCTGGGCTTTTAGATAGCTGATGATCTCAAATTGAGCCTCCTTTTCTTCAAAATCATTGAGCCACAGCGCCGCTAATCCATTGATATTGGACATGCCCTGAATACCCGTCTTGGCCAGTCGATGTTCTCTGGCAATAAAACTGGAAAAGGCGATAAAGTACTTGCGCTCTAGTTCAGAGAGATTACTGTAGACCTGATCAAATAGCTTTAAGTCACGGACGACAAAGCCCTTCGCCGTAGGTATTGATCCTGGATGCAATAAATTAAAAACATTCCCCAGCGATAAATCTCGATCCAATATCTGGCATAAGCCATATTCCAGTGCGAGCAATTGATTGCGAATTTGAAGCGCCTCGTACTGCTGCGCACTCACCACAGGCGCAAATTTGAGTTGGTCCTGGTCAATTCCAGAATATAGTATAAAGTTAGCTGGCGCGATCTTTTGCGCATATACGGATTTGACCAATAGATCGTAAAGCAGGGTTTGGGTAAAGTGATTATTACTGATGCCATAGACATTAGGCCGATAGGGCTTTCCACTTTTTAGCTCGACGATAGCCGATTGCTTTTTGGAATCGGGGTTTTGGTAAAAGACATCTAGTCGCCCCTGTAATCCATATTTTTCGGAGTAAAAAGAAGGCTCCAAAAAGCAGTGCGCTGGTTCAATATCACTTTCTCGAAAATCCTTCTGGACAATTCGTTTAAGATGAATAAAATGCTTTTGTGAATTTTGCATGATCTCCCGAATCACTGAATCTTCAAAGACGGCAAAGGCGAGTGGATTGAGCTGAAAGACTTTGGGAAAAGTGGCTTTAAAGGTCGCATCTGGATTGGACATCAACTCATCTAAAAAGAAATTGGCGATATTTCCAATCATCAAGTATTTACTCGCCGTAAAGGGCAAAAACTTTTTGAGCAAATAGAGTAGAGGTGCCGTTCCAAAATCTTTGAAACACTCTGCTACAGCGGTTACATCCAACAAGTGATCTGGTTCTATGACGATGGCCCTGGGGCGATAAAGACCCTGGGTATCGATCTCTATGTCTAGCAAATTAAGACTCAAGGGAAAACCAAAAGTGCTGCGAATTTGGGCAATAGTGGGATTAAAATTTTCATTGCGATCTGCAATGCTGTATTGCATACGCAGCACCTCTTCTGGGCAAGCCTCATCGCGGATGAGCAATTGTGATGCTTCTGGGTCATCTGATAAAGCCAGTACCCGCGCTGATTTTTTAAAGGATTGTACCGCTCTGGGCTGCATTTGGAATTGGGAGGGATCGGGCAATTGCTCGACGATGGCCGTTGGCATGGCGGTGCTAAATAAGCTGGCGATGCATTCTGCGATTACTTTTAAGCCCAGGGAAAAACTGCCGCTGGCTTCGATGGGTTCTTCCGCCTTTAAGATTTGGCGAGCTTGCGAGCGGAAGGCGTGGATGTAGAATTGCAGTTGCTTGCTGAGCTTGTATTTGTGGCTGGCAAAGGCAATGCGGGCAAACAGCGTCGTGAATTGGATTTTTTCGGCCCGCGTTGCTTCCAGAAACAATAGATTTAAAAGCCTATACAAAGCCAGTACCCTCGACTGCTCGTCGGCGTCTTGCTGCTCCAAAACTTTTTGTACTTCCAGAAAAAATAAACGGGCGAGTTCTCGATGTTTCATATGCTGCCTAAAAATAGCCTTTTAGCCCATCAAGGCGAAATCTTCGCTAAAAAAAGAAGGCCGAAACCCCTAATGTGGAGTCTCGGCCCTCTTCCCGATTAAAAGCATTGCTATTCTATCGCAGCAAAGTGACATCCCCTCGATACAGCAAGGT
The DNA here is from genome assembly GCA_038529855.1 of Bacteroidota bacterium. Classification (GTDB taxonomy): domain Bacteria; phylum Bacteroidota; class Bacteroidia; order Chitinophagales; family Saprospiraceae; genus JBCBDH01. The sequence goes on from JBCBDH010000215.1 coordinate 3,669, forward strand.
AATGCCATCGACAAAGACAACTTCGATTAGATAGACATAGACCCCAGGATTCATGCGTTTTCCATTAAAGGTACCATCCCAACCACCGCTATCGGTATCATTGTCAAACATCGGATTTCGAGCTTCATAGACAATTTCTCCCCATCGGTCGTATACCTGCATAAAGTTGATATTCTGTACACCAGGCCCAGTGAAGGGTTTGAAAAAGTCATTGGCCCCATTGTTATCTGGAGTAAAGATATTGGGGATAAAGACATTTCTGTTTTTATCTACTTCTACGATGATATCGTCTGTACCTGTACAGCCTTGTGCATCTACTACGGTGAGCTGATACAGCGTAGTGGTGTTGGGCTGAACCAATAGGCGGGAGCAAAGCGAATCCAAACAGCGAACGGTATCTGTACCAGAAGAAGCCCACTGCAAAGAGTCGATTGGTAAGAGCGATTGGAATTGAGGAGCCAGGACGATACTGTCTCCCAATTGGATTTCTACATCATCTCCCAATACGGCTAATACTGGTGGCGGCTCTTCTACCATCACGATTTCTTCTAAACTACATCCATTAGCATCAAATACAGAAACAGTATAGCTTCCTGCAAATACTGGAATGGCAGAGCCAACAGGTCTTGGCGGACCATTATTGACAGAGAAGGTATAATTAGATAAAGGACCACCTGCGCCTCCCGAAGCCGTATCCACGGTAATGACCGTCTGGAAACCAAAACAGGGGGGCTCCTCTGGGTCTGGGATAATGGCGATAATGGGATCGGGCTCGCTGAGAATAAAGCTGAGCGAATCCATACAATTGTTGGCATCTGTAACCGTCACTTGGTATTGACCAACGGGTAGATTGACTGCTGTACTGGTTGCGGATACATTACCCGACCACATATAGCTAAATGGCGGTGTTCCCCCACTTGGGCTAATAGCCACTTGCCCATCTGATTCTCCATTACAACTAATATCAAAAGTATTGCTTGGATCAATGAGTGCAATGAGGGAATCGGGTTCCGTTACACTGATATCAAAGGAGGTCGTACAGCCATTAAAGTCTGTAATAGTTACAAAATAAGAACCTGCACTCAGTCCGTCGATAGAAGAACCTGTCTCTCCTGTTTCCCACATATAAGTATAGCTTGGTGTGCCTCCAGCACCTCCCACAAAGGCCATTCCATCAGAACCGCCTTTACAGCCAACTGGAACACTAAAGGTACTATCTGGATTAAAAGTCAATGCTGGTGGGGCATCAATAAATACAGTGGTATCATTGGCACATTCGCCATCATTCACGCTTAGGGTATTTAGCCCTTGACAAAGCTGGAAGGCAGTACTGCTGCCGACATCCGTATCAATTTCTCCACTGATCCATTGGAATTCATACAAACCAGTACCTGCTGTTCCCCCAGAAGCAATTGCTGTTGCCGATCCATCGCAGGTTAATGCATCATTACAACTTACTGACTCTATATCGGTAAAGGCAATATTGATCTCAGGCGGTTCGACTACTTCAATAGAATCAATGGCCTCATTACATCCATTGGCATCCGTAACGGTGACGATGTATACACCACCTCCAAGAGAAGGCAGCAAAGAAAATGGGCCATTAAAACCATTGGACCATTCATAATTATAAGGCATATTCCCACCACTGACAAAGGCGGCCACCGATCCATTTGGATTGGGTAAGTTGGGGCAATCTGGCGGTGTGGCGACTAAAGAGTCGATAACGACTGGTGATGGCGCCCAAAGTGTAGCCATATCTACCGTTGTACAGCCATCATCAGCAACAATGGTTACGGAGTAAGTCCCCGCAGATAGTCCAGTGATGGTATTAACTGTTGTGGTGGTCATAGAGCCATCGGGGAAAGTCCATTGGTACTCTGAAATAGGCGAATTTGTGGGGATGGCATTAACTGTCAATGCGCCATTCATATCATTAAAGCAGGTCACAGAAATGGAATCCCAATTGATGATATTAGGCGTAAGCGCATCCATGACGTCAAAACAACGAATCTGTATACAATTATTATCATCTGTTACCGTGACGCAGTAATTACCAGGGCTGAGGTTGGAAACGATAGGGCCTGTTGCTCCTGTGCTCCAATTGTAATCAAAATCAGAACCCATCCCTACGGTCCCTCCAGACGCACTGACTAATATCTCTCCGTCCATCCCATTTCCAAAACAGCTGATATTGGCCAGATTGGTAAGACCAATATCTATAGGCAAAGTAAAAATTCCTTCATTTTCTACCACCGAGCATCCTGCCGCATCTGTTACCGTAACGCTGTAATTGCCCTGTGGAAGATTATCAATCATGGTCACATTGGTCGCCATATTTGACCAAGTGATATTATAATTCGGTGGCATACCCGTTTGTATCCCACCAACAACGGCCAAATCCAAACTACCATTGGCATCTCCTTCGCAAAGGGGATTCATGGGGGTGACTTGTACAATTAGATCAGTTGCATTGGGCACCGTGATATTGACCACTTGTACATCTCCTGCATTATCGGTTATCGTTACCGTATAATCGCCAGGGGTAAGGTTGAGGATTTCGGTTTCTCCACCATTAATAGGGATAGAACCAGTACCACTATTCCCAGGATTTCCAACTTCTTCATAGGTAAATCCATATGGAGCTGTACCGCCAGTCACTTGCAATTGGATACGGCCGGTATTCGAGGTTGTGCTACAAGCACCAAACAGCACCGAAATAGCATCTGATACAACAGTTACTGAGCCATTATCTAAAATAGCAGATAGCCTAAAATCATTGGTGCCAAAGACCTCTGTCTCCAAGCCCAAACCACCATCTGTAAAATCCACTGGACTCACATCCCCTGGAATACCAATGACATCAAAACATATCTGGAAAGCGACGTCTCCGTCATTAAGGGTTACTGGCATAGGATTAAAAATATCAGAGATCCACTGTAAACTGATAAAATTAGTGGGATTGGCAGGGCCAACAACGGGGATGCTCAATGCACCATCGTTGATACCAGTAAACTGTAGGATGGAATTATCCCACTCGATGAGGTATTGGAAAGAAACGACATCGACAAAGTCTTGTACTGTTACATCCAAACAAACATTGGAGTTTTGAGGGGCAAAGACATCTGGAATATCTTGTTGAATAGGTACACAATTCGAAACGGTAAATTGCGCTGTTCCAGCACAACTTACGCCATCTTCTATCAGTACATTATAAGTTCCATTCTGAGGCACCGTGACCTGGAAGACTTCACCATGACTAAAAAAGCCATCAAATTCCCCCTCTACACTGGGATCGCTATCCAGGGTGACGCTAATATTAGAATAGTTCTCGAAATTAATCGGATCAAACTCGGGCACTCCTCCCTCAATGGTAAAAGTAACGCCACAACCATTACCACCAGCCGTTGGATTGATATTGCTAATGGTAATGGGATTTAGGTAAACCACAGGAAAGGCATCATTGACATTGACATTAACACAAGGCCCTTGGACACTATTGACATCCGTTTCGTATTGATTGAAAAAGAAATTGTCTATGGTGGCAGGAGCGAAGGTAATTTCAATTGGATCGCCATTATTGAAAAAGTCCTGGATACTGATAAAGTTACCAGGACTGATTTCTACCGTATTTTCATTGAAGAATTGGGTATTACCATTGAATTGAACGGGATCAGTAAACATCCAAAACTGGGCAAATGGCGGGCCGGGAGGCGCGGGATTGGTAATTCGGCAAGGGTCGCCTTCGATCGCGCTAAGTTCGGTTCCAACCACAGTGGGCGGGCATTCGTAAAAAATATAGCCGATACCAGCCTGGGTAGCTGGGTTGGGATCGCCACTTAAATCAAAATCCTGATTATGGGTAATATCCATCATGTCGCCCCAACATAGGTAGCGGACATCATTGGATTGGGCATTGGGAGCAAGCGCCTGTGAAGTCGTTCCCGCATCGGGATTGACTCCTGCGGGGCAGGTCAGCAAACGTGCGCTATTGGCCAGCTCGGGAGAGCGGCGGACCGCCTCAGGCGTTTGGGCATAGAGCGAACCTGCCATACATAAAATCAGGAAAAAAGGAATAAATGATTTGATCATGCTTCGCAATTTAAGTGTCAACGGTTAGAAGGCGCTTTGTAAATTCAGGCAAAAATAGGGATAGAAGCCGATTTTTTGTAGCGAAAGGGGCTTTTTGTATCACTTTGGCCGATTTGATAAATTCAGGCAAATTCTACTCCAAAACCGAGGCTTTAACGCCTAAAACGGCTCTGGTGTTTTACAATTTGATATAACTTTAATCTTTACTGAATTATTGCCTGCCGCTTGACGATTCTCCCAAGCGCACCTTGCTTTGGCTATTAGCTATCAAAACGCTAGACCAAATGCCCCTTTAGAATGATTCGATCCACCAAATCACTGCCAAAGGCATAGGGCAAATAGGCGATGGAAGGCATCGGCTTACTCAACCACAGGTTAGCCGTCTTTCCTCTGGCAATACTGCCTAATGTCTGTCCCAGTTCCATGGCATAAGCCCCATTAATGCTTGCGGCATTGATGGCCTCTTCGGGTGTCATGCGGAGTTTGATACAGGCAAGGGATAGGACAAAGGCCATTCGGCCAGAGGGGGTGGAGCCAGGATTGTAATCGCTGGCTAGAGCGATACCTAGTCCAGCATCAATCATTTTTCTGGCGGGAGGGTAGTGGTCATTGATGAAAAATGGGGCGGAGGGGAGCAGGGTAGGGATGGTGTCGCTATTTAGTAGACTGTCGATTTCGGCTGCATTGACGACCTCCAAATGATCCACGGAGACAGCCCCAAAGCGAACGGCGGCCTCAATACCACCCATGCTGTTAAATTGATTGGTGTGTATTTTTCCCTTAAGTCCATATTTTAAACCCGCTTCCAATAGCTGTTCTGTGTCAGCTACAGAGAAGAAATTGCGCTCACAAAAAACGTCGATGTAGTCGGCCAAGCCCTCTGCGGCGATCTTGGGGAGCAAGTCGTGAATCAGCATATGGACATAGGGTGCTCGGTCGCCATTGTAGACCTTGGGCAGTGCATGAGCACCCAAAAAGCTCGCTCGAATCTCTAAGTCACTATGTTCTTTCAAGCGCCTAATTACGCGCAACATCTTTAATTCCGCTTCTAGACTCAGGCCATAACCGCTCTTGATTTCTATCGCTCCCGTTCCATACCCTCGTACCTCTTCCAGCCTCCTCCAAGCCTGCTCGTATAAAACCTCCTCTTCCGTCTCCCTCAGTCGCCGCGCAGAATTGAGAATCCCCCCTCCGCGCCGTGCAATCTCCTCATAAGTCAGCCCCTTGATGCGGTCGACAAACTCGCCTTCCCTGCTCCCCGCAAAAACCAAATGAGTATGCGAATCACACCAGGAAGGGAAAAGCATTTGACCGCTTGCATCTAGCTGATGATCAGCGCGTTCTGGGCAATTGGCCATTGGGCCAAAGTCGAGGATATTGGGCCCTTCTGTCAATAGCCAAGCATTTTCTATTGTGGATAATTGGGCCATTTGAGCCCCCTTGCGTAATCCGACAGGCTGCTCTTCCACCCCTACCAGACATTTGATATTTT
>JBCBDH010000216.1:0-9243 GCA_038529855.1 Bacteroidota bacterium
AAAGAGCTATGGGGATGAGGAAGATAAGATGAACAGTAATTACGCAGATTACCAGCGGTACTATGAGGACTATGGCGAGGTTCCAGGTAACTTCTCTCCAATCTTCGAAATTCGCAATATCACGCGTTCCAGAAATATCTCTGGCTTTGATCGCACAACGGCAGGTATTGGAAAAATCGAGGAAATCCAAACCTTTGATGCCAATGGTGATATCATTAGCGAAGAGAAGAACAACTATAAGGACATCAGCTACACTGGCGAAGTTTTCCACCAGAAGACTCACGCTAAGGTGCCAATTACTTATGATCCATTCTTTTACAACATCAATGGTATCCTCGATCTGTACAATATCGATTATGAGTCCTTCACTCCATTTACCAGTCCAAATGCTAAGGGTAATCTGACCATGGTCAATACCAATGCTTATTACAATAAGCGCTACATGAATCAGATCATTGACAGAAAAACCTACAGCTCCAACGAAGCGACCTATACCACTGAGTTTTTAGAGTTCGATGAGGTAACGGGTATGCCGACAAAAACGAAGCGGACAGACGTATCAACTGGCGAAACCATTCTTACTGAAAAGCAGTACGCCTACCACTTGTACTCAGAGATGGGACCAAAATCAGTGAACAGCGGCAACAAAAACCTGTTGATGATTCCCGCACTAGAAAAGATTACTAAAGATGGCAACATCATTAGTGGTTACAATACGACTTACCGCAAAAATTATCCAGTGCGGTATTATTCCAATGGTTCTTATGTCACCAATAACCTAACCAGGGAATGGCGTCCTCACAAGGTGTTCAATTTCAATGGATTATCTGATCCTAGCCAATGGCGGGAAGAGACAGAATATACCCTGTTCAACCAAAAGGGAGATAAATTGGAAACCAAGTATTTTGGTGATCGCTATACAGCAAGTATTTATGGTTATGATGATCGCTTTGTCATTGCCAAGGTAAGCGATGCAAAATATACAGAATGTGCCTACTCTGGCGCAGAAGATCCAATTGACGGAACGCGTTTTGGAGGAGAGGTAAGTCGCGATGCCGCAACGGTATTGAATACCAATGCTACCTATGTTCATACTGGGGTGAATTCAGTTCGCGCTTCCCAAAACCAAGTGGCCTTTGAGTACCGTGTCAAGATCAGTGATATCGATCGAAATAGAAAGTATGTCACCAAGGTTTGGGTTTATGACAATGGAAATAATAATGCAGAATTGGGCTACTACTTTGAAGGTAGTACTCGTGGTGGAGGTGGCAGTACTTCTTCTAGTGCACCTGGTGGTACACTCAACCTCAATGGTGGTGGTGGACTAAATCTTAACCCAACACCTGCTCCTGGTCCTACAACTACTACGGTGATTGATGGCCAAACGGTAAATGTAACGAGTGGTAGCATTGCCAAGGCAGGCAATTGGCACCTTTTGTCATTGACCATCGAGATTCCTTTCAGTGTAAGTAGCTCCTTTGAATTAATCGTACAAGCGAAAAATGCAGGATCAGCTTATGCCTACTACGACGACTTCCGTTTCCATCCCATCAATTCTAGTATGAAGTCTTTTGTGTATCAGCCATGGACGGATTTGGTAGAGTTCGTGTTGGATGAAGAAAACTTCTATGATCGCTCAGAATACAATGCCATTGGTCATCTCCACCGCACTTATCGCGAAACCCTAATGGGTGAGAAGTTGCTGACGGAGCAAACCTTCAACTTCGCTCGCTACTCAACGGGAGGTACCGTCGAGCAAGAGGTAGAGCAGCAAGCTGATCCAGGTATAGACCCAGGTAATGGCCAATTCTAAACGCAAAAAAAAAGATAATGAATAGCTATAAATTAATTTTTAGTCTAGCCTTTTGCCTCTTCACCTTATTGTTGCAGGCACAGGTACCAGCACCACAGTCTGTAGCGATCACACTGGAAGCTTCTGCAGGAGTTAATGAAGGGGCCAATTTTGACCCAATCAGTGCAGATGGCGAACCTCAAATTCCGCAAGGCGATCACGAAGTTGTCGTCGTTGTTGAATTGGGTTTGGATCAGGGCTTGCAGCAACTGCATTTGCAGATCAGTGATGCCAGCAGTCAACAGGCTGTACTCAATCATAGTTTTGATCTCATTGCCATGGATAGCGCTCCACAGGGCTATACGCTTCAGCGCAATGGTAAGATCATCACCATCAATTTGGGTACCCTTTCCCTTCCGCAAAACTACAGTTGTGAGGTAAAGGTAGAGGATGTCAGTGGAGCATCATCTCCAGCGACGATCTTTAATAGCTCGCTGTAAACTTGGATTTACAGCCAGTATATTAATTCAACTTACAAATCAAATTTCCATGAATCAAGCAATAAAATGCTATATCAGCGCTTATGGCCTGTTGTTCCTGCTCTTCTTTTTAAGCATGGGACAAGCCAATGCGCAAACCCGTAGCTTGCAGTGGGCGACTACCAATGGCCGTTCGACGGTTTCGGTGGATGAAGTGTGCCCAGCTACGGAGGGATATATTCAGTTTGCACCAAAAAGCCTTTTAATGGTGGGACTGACGGATGATCCCAATCCCAATGCTTATCAGGATATGAACTACTGTGTCTATCCCTATGTCACTTCTTCTTACACCAATCTGTATTTTTACAAAAAAGGCTCTTATCAAGGCTATACGCGCATCAATGGCGCTGCACAAAGTACGGATCGGATAAAGATCGAGCGCAAAGGCTCGCTCATCAAATTTTATTACAACAGTACCTTGGCCAAAACCTATGAGTTGGATGCCAATACCATCTATCGGGTATTCTCCTACAATTATGGTTCAAGTACGGTGGCTTCTATGTCAACCATTGCGGAGCGCTCTTTGATCGAGCCCTGTAGTAATTACCAACCAGGTAGTTCCAATATCCTTCCTGAGGCCAAAACGGATGAATCACACAACTGGGTACACAATAAAATCTTCAACGAACACGGAGATATCGTTGGGGAAACCCGTGTTTACCTCGACCGTTTGGGTTCAGCTGTTCAGACGCAAACCAAAAACTACGCGACCAATCAAGTGATTGGTAAGCAATTGGTTTATGACGGTCAGGGAAGAAATGCGATGGTCTCTCTTTCTGCACCAACAGGCTACACCAATATTCAATACCGTTCGAAGTTTTTGAGAAGTGCAGCCACTGGGCTAGCCTATGATTATTCTGACTTTGATACGCCTACTAAAAAGGACAATCCAAGTACAGTATCAAGTACCTTCAATACCATTGGTTATCACTACAGCAACTCTGGAGAATCTTATGTTCCAACCACCTCTTATCCATTTAGCAGTGTCCAGTTTCACTTGGATGGAAGTGTGAAGAAAGTAAGTAATGTGGGAGAACACTATCGCATGGGTAGTGGAAATGAAACAGAATATTACCACACCATGTCAGGTGGAGAATTGGCTTATCTATTTGGCTATCGCAAGTCTTATGAAGTCGACGTGCCACTCAATGACCCGCTCAATCCCGTACCCAAGGATATTGAAAAAAATATTCTGGCCTACAAAACCATCACCATTGGTTCAGACGGGGTCGAACACATCTCTTTTAGTGATGCAAGCGGAAAGCTTTTAGCAACTGCGGTAAGTGGGCAAATGGCCAACTCTAATTGTACCAATCAGCAAGCCCGCCATACCTTGATCTATCGCGGTACCCAAAGTACCAAGATCCACCTACCAGCCGCCACCAAATCCAGCCTAAAAATTGTTTATGGTGGTTACTTAGTCAGCAATGATCCACTGAACAACATTGATATACGAATTGTCGATCTGAAAACAGACCAGCCGCTTGTCGAAGGGACGGACTTCCAGTTGTCCTTGGGGACCAATTCCCAATTGGATGTCAGCTTTTTGGGAAGCCATGCTAGTAATTCTGGTTTCTATCGCATCTCTTTTGACTACACGCAAGTATATCTCGAAAATTACTACAACTTCTTCATCCCAGGTTATGAACCACCTGTTGTGATCCAATACGATTTGGATTACAGCGATTGGACACTAAACTACTATGATGAAAGAGGTCGTCGTGTACAAAGTACACAGCCTAAGGGTACGCGTTGCGATTTTGTAGATGTCTCTCAGATGGGTAACTTCCCATTTTTTGAGTCTTTTGATATCGTCAGCGGTTATCCAGCTACTTATTACACCACCAATCAAAACATCGAAACGATCAATACCCCTGCCCTACAATCTGGTTTAGGACAGGAGGTTGACATGAGCATCAAGACCATGTTGAAGCCAGGTATTATCGCTGACCACTGGTTTCCAGATGATAATGGTGGGATTATTTATGAACCTGTTGCCGCACCCATTACGGTAGCCATAGACGATAATCCATTTTCAACAACCAACAACCCAGGTGCTGATATTGTATTGGTCGATATGACGGATGCAGAATTTGAAGCGACCTATCCATCAGTTGCGGTTGCTGATATTGAGACGGGGAACTTGGCGGCTATTTTGCCTCCTGCTGTTGCTCAGGCAAGAAGCACCAATACTAATGATGACGGTGATGACATCCCTTGGTATTGCTATAATGGCTATTTGGATTATGGAGAGGTAGGCATTGACTGTGGTGGCCCTTGCCCTGCTTGTGAAGAATGTGAAGAAGATCCAGAATTTTTTGTCTCCTACCAGTTCAAGATTGAGTTCCGCGGTACCTTACCAGGTGGAACGACGATGCTTTTGGGCGATGGCTTTATCTACAGGACCTTTGGTTTGAATTGCAACAGTACATTGATTGACTTGACCGATCCTGCGGAGGAAGTGATTCAAATTGACCACTTCGTAAGCGATGATGTTATTGCCAATAATAACTTGCAATCTGTAAAAGTCGTTTTGGTCAACACCATGGTTAAGACCGATCCTAATGCAAACTATGGTGGTTTCAATGTTACTAATGAAATCCACCGCTTTGTACGCTATGTCTACCTGCGTTTGGATGGGGAGCGCGAAGTTTTCTTCGATCAGCCTATTCCTCACACGATGAAGGAAACAGTGGTCTACGACGATTTGAATCGCGTAAGCGCCTTAAATGACCCTGACCGTGGACTGATAGAATATGTATATGATGATGAGGGAAAAATTCGCTTTTCTCAAGATGCCAGACAGTGGTCTGAAGGATACTTTAGCTACTACAGCTATGATGAGAGAGGAAGAGTTATTGAAACAGGAGAATACCGTGGAGAAAACACCCACTTCTTCCCAAGTTCTCTTCGTCCAATATCTGCCAGTACTTCTTCTGTGAGTCTGTACAACATCCGCAATCAGTTAGATGGTCTACCCAGTACCAATCGGGCTGATCAATCTTTTATGGTTTACGATGAGCAAGCGACTAATTTCCCAACATCAGGAGCTACGGGCTATGAAGCTGCTTTTGTAGAAGGTCGCTTAGCAATGACCAAGAATGACGATCATACAACCTGGTACAAGTACGATCACAAAGGTCAGTTGGTGGCTGCCATCCAGGAGTATCCAGAAGTTGGTCTGAAGACAATGGATTATGAGTACGATTGTTTTGGTCGACTCACCAAAACAATCTATCAGAAAAACAATACTTCTGAAAAGTTCGATCACCTCTACAATTATGACAGCAATGGCGATCTAAAAACCATTGAAACCAAGAAGGGGACAGAACTGCCCAAGCTCCACGCCAGCTATGATTTCTACAAATTAGGCCAGCTCAAGCGTACGGAATTGGGTGAGGACCTACAAGGTATTGACTATACCTACACGATTGATGGGGCCTTGAAGGCCATCAACCACCCTGGCATCAATAGCTATGATCCAGGTAAGGACGGTTACACAGGCAGTCATTCAACTTTTGCTAAAGACGTCTTTGGTATGGCCATTGACTATCATAGCCAAGATTATGTTCGCAAAAGCACCTATTTCAACTATGGTCAAAACCAATCAGCCAATGACTATTTTGATGGTCGCATCAAAAGTATCCGTTGGAAGACCAGAGGAGGGGTAGCTACCCCATCAGGTCAGCAACATATGTTTTCTTATGAGTACGATTGGAAGCAACAGTTGACAGGTGCCACCTATGGCTGGTATGCGCCAAACAATACTACGAATAATATAAGTGGTATTGGTGGGTTTAGCAATCCTGCCCACGGTGCTTTCCTACCTAATTCTAATCAGGCTTACAAAGTCCAAAATATTTCCTACGATCAAAATGGAAATATCCTAAGTCTACATCGTAAAAACGATACGGGTGAGGATCTGGACAACATGACCTATGTGTATGAGCATCCAGATTTTAGCGCTTATAATGGCGCCTACACCACACCGACCAATAAACTTCGCTATGTGATTGATGCAGCTGGCTTTTTGGATCAAAACGACGTTCAAAATCAGCAAGTCAACAATTACAACTACAATGACAATGGCGAAATCCAAAGCGATAAAGAGAAAGACATCAGTCTGATCTACAACTCTTTTGGTAAGGTCGATGAAATCAGAAACTACCTTGGAACCAAACTAGTCATGAGTTTCACTTATGACGAATACGGCCAGCGTATTGCAAAGACGACTTACGATGCCAGCGGCAATCCTGAAAAAGCAACGCTTTACGTCAGAGAGCCAGGTGGAACCGTAGCAGCGACTTATGAAAAGGAGTACACCGTCAGCAGTCCTACTTATGGTTTATCAGAATACATGCTGGACGGTGGTCAATTGGGTATCTTCTACCCAGCTGGTATTCAATACGTTTATCATTTATCCGATCACCTTGGCAATGTCCGTGCTACCATCAACCGCGATAAGGATGCTTCAGGAGAAGCGGAGCTGCTTAGCTTTGCTGATTACTATCCATACGGTATGGTCATGCCTGGACATGAGCAGGCAAGCAGTCCGCGCTATCGCTTAGGTTATCAGGGTAAAGAACTGGATGCCAAAGTTGGTTTGTATGCTTTCCAACTGAGAATGTACGATCCTCGTTTGGGTAAATGGCTCAGTCCAGACCCTTACGATCAGCACTGGTCGCCTTATCTGGCCATGAGCAACAACCCTATTAGCTTCATCGACCCAGATGGAGGTTGGGATGATCCCTATGAGATTCAGATGCGTATTGAGCACTACATGCGAATGGGAGACCTCGACGGATTGGAAAACTACCTATGGCGAATGTCAGAATTCACCAATGGGGAAAGCACTATCATCAATTCAACCATCATGGGCTACAACAGCTTCATGGCCAGCGTTGAATCATGGGCAGCAGCTAATCCAGATGAGCAATATACAGTAGGTATTCGCGATGGTCAACTTGGTGTTTGGGTAAGAGAGGATAATAAGGATGTGACGATGAATACGGATACCAATATGAGATCTGGGACAATAAGTAAAGAGGAGCTGGAAAAGTTGGGATTATCAGATGATCCAAACTTTATTCGTATCCTAGAAGATTCTGGTCCAGAGGTTATCGAGAAGTTCTATGCTTCCAATGATGTCATTGGTGGAGCTTTGAATCGCAGAGTGATCAAGACAGATCAGGCTCAACCACAACCTAAGAAGAGCCGCTGGTCTAGAGCATTGGATTGGGTACAGACGGGGCTTGATGTAGTTGGTTTGGTACCAGGACTAGGTGAAGTAGCGGATGGCGTGAATGCTTTGATTTACTTAGGTCGAGGAGACTATACGAATGCAGCCTTGAGTGCAGCAGCGATGGTTCCATTGGCAGGAGCAGGTGCGACTGCGGCGAAGTATATCAATAAGAGTGGACTATTGGATGATGCAGCAGGTGCAGTGCTTAAAAGGGGTAGACAAGCTAAAGGAGGAAAACCAGGCTGTAATTGCCCAGGTAATGGAAAATGCTTTACTGCTGGTACGCTCATCCTTACCCAAGAGGGCTATGTCCCAATTGAGCATATTGCGCTTGGCGATTCCGTCTGGGCCTACAATGAAATCTCGAAGGAACGCGAACTTAAACCAGTCATTGATGTTTTCCAACGTGAAGCAGAAGAAATCATTCGCCTCACTATTGGAGAAGAAGAGATTGCTGTAACGGCAGAACATCCCTTCTACAGCGGAGGCTACTGGCGCGAGGCAGGTCAATTGACTAAAGGAGACACCATTCTACTATTTGATGGAACACCTGAGGTGGTCACGGATGTTAAAATAGAGAAAGGTTCTTTCAAAGTTTATAACTTTGAGGTCGAGGACTGGCATTCGTATTATGTAGCGGAGACGAGTATTTTGGTGCATAATGCTGGATGTGATGTAGAAAGATTACGCACTGGAGGTAATGATACCGCGGTCAATGTCAAAACTAAGGCAGAAGCTGATGCTTTGCTTAATGAAGCTTTTCCTGATTACCAGAAAGTAAATGGTGTAGGTCCACAATCCCCTAGTGGCATAAGAAAGAAGAGGAAAATGGAAAGGTTCAAAAAAGGTGGCGCTTATCATAAGGACTACCACATTGACCCAGCTACAGGAAGAGTGAAAGGACATGGAGCAAATAATGCACACGGTACCTATCCTCACATTAACATTAAACGAAAAGACGGCAAGAAAGTAATCATTAATATTACTGGAGATTAACGCTTATGGATTTAAATCAAATCTTCAATCGAATTGAACGCGGCAAACAGCAAGGAAAGACCTACTCTTTTGAACAAGATGGTGAAACCATCTGGTCTTCCGTAGCCATACAAAAATGGGAAGGTCGCTACAAGGTGTATATCGATGAAATTAGGGCATCGAAAATGGATGCGGAGGAGTATCAAAAAGAGCTGACCGTCAGCTTTGATACCCTCAAGGAAGCAGCTGCTTTTATAGCAGCAGAAACGCGGATCGAATTTCACGAATTAAGCCCCTGTAAGGGACAAACCATTTTCAACCCGCAATTCGATTAGTCTTTTCTTTATTATGGGCGGTCTCTCTGCTGAGAGATCGCCCATAGTTTTTCAGTCCTATTTCTTTTTTCTACCGTAAAAAACGTGATAAAGATTCAATTCAAACAGATAGATAATGAACCTGATACTTCATTAACATTCTACGATAGCATCAATAGGATACCACTGAATATCAATTTCAGGAATAGTTCTACAGTATCAAATACGGAGAATTACGATAACCACAAAGATGGCAACTTCATAGAATTTCGATTTGACCAACAGTCAAGAGATTTATATGAAATTACGGTAGTCTCAATAAACGATAGTCATGTAGAAACAGTATCTGATGCTACGATCTTGATAGGTATTTCAGATACT
>JBCBDH010000217.1:0-9198 GCA_038529855.1 Bacteroidota bacterium
AGATGATCCTCAGCTCTGCCACTCCCCATACCAATGGCTGCTCCATAGTTGGCCTGATTATAAATAAATAGATTATTCAAAAGATGAATGTGTTGACCATTTTCTATAAATAGGCCTCCTCCCAGCACACCAGATCCCCCCGTGATGGTAAACCCCTCTATATGGATAGCCTGCTCATTTTCATTCGCATTGATCGTGACTACATTAGGAACACAAGGATCGTTGTGCTCAATTTCTTTTAAATAGCCATGCTCATCTACTTGTATTTTAAAACTCCCAGGAAAACTCAGGTCGCTTAAGGAGCCACTCAAAACGGTTCTGTTCTTCTTGGGGTCTCGCTGCTCAAGTCGAATTTCTGTACCCTCAAAACCACCATATAGTTTGATGCCATTGGAAATGTAAAAAGTATAGTCCATGACCTCTTGTGGTCCTTTATGCTCTTTGGTAGGATGATACACCCCCTTGCTGACCCAAATAGGAATATCTGAATCTGTATTGCAGACCTCATCTAGGGCCTCCTGTAAATTTCGATAAGCAAACTTCCAAGACCTGCCACGTAGGGTACCGTTCAAAGCCTCTTCACTCAGAGCAGCAATATTTGATCCATCACTGACAAAAAGAATGTGCTGGTATTTGACTTGGAATTTTTTGCTGACAACTAGCTTACTATTACTTCTTAAATATATTTTTAGCTCATAGTCCACTGGATTAGAATAAGCGCGATAGGTATTATTATCCTGAATATTCGCAATGCTCAATTCCTTTAAAGTCCATGTCGCATCAGACCAGCGGTCTCCTTCTTTCCCTCCTTCTGAAGTTGGTTCCAAACGATTATTAAAATCCTTTCCCCCAAGCACTATCTCCAATTCAAAAAAGGAATACATCCCTGTCTCAACACCTGGAGAAATATCCCATGACAATTTAATGTTGTCAAGACTTGGGGAACTCAGTATTTGTTGGTCTTCCTCAATGGCATAAAAACAAGAAGAGTGTTCCGCTGTGAAGTAATGGATATTGGGGAGCTCCTGTTTGTCAAAGTAAAATTTCAAACTGTTGGTGCTGTCAATTGGTGAGCCTTTAGGTCCTGTGATTTCTGGCCAGGCCACTCTTAAATACCCCTCTGCGGAATGGACCAAATTGACGGGGCACTTGACCTCTGATAGATAAATATCTATATGCTGTTTGGGGTCCTTGAGGACTTCGTCTGGCACCGTGATGGTAAAACGGCGATAGCTGATCACATAGTCAGCTGTCCGTTCTATGTAGTCCTTTCCCTTGTCTACCTCCCATCTGCCATAGCCCCTATCATCCTCTCTTTTTTTTTGATCATGCTTATTGAAATGGACGACTATTTCTTCCATAGCCGCTTCAGAGGTCAGCGCAAGATCATTGGGTAAATCCTGTCCATAAACAGGAATATCCAAATAGATTAATCCCCCTTTTTTTAATTCCCCCGTCCAGGTCAAGCGTAAACGAAATTTGTTTTCGTACTGATCGTTCAAAGCCGTTTCTTTTGGAGAAACCCAAACCGCCCCCTCTAGATGATCTTCATTGGCCATGCATCTACTCTCTCCAAATCCATCACTGGCTCGTTCTTGATGGGGTCTAACTTGTACCGTGATGGTGTTAAAATGGATTTTATTGGCCAGTACAACAGATCGAATGGATCGGTCTTTGTCTTTTCCTTCTTCTCGTTGAGCGACAAGAGAAATATCATTGACTTCTAATGTCCGTAGAGAAGGATCAAGAGGCGCCCCTTGCCAGGTTAGTACAATTTTATCTTTAGCGCTTATTTTCTCGGGAACCTTCCAATTAGTATCCCTGATTTGGATGGATTCAAAATCAGTAGATTTTCTTCCAAAACAAATAGCGAGTGTGGGTTGCTTGGGAAGGGTATACGATGCATCAACTTCGCTTAGGTCAAGCTGAAGAGAAGTGGAGAAAGCCTCTCCAGAAGTCAATCTAATGGTCTTCTCAAAACTACCATCTTGGTTTTCTGCCCTTAGTTTACCAGTATAACTCATGTTTACTTTTTAATCTTGTTCATTCATATTATCCTGATGTCCCAATCTCAACCAACCATCTAGTAGCATGGGCGTTAAATACATTCCCTCTGATATGGGAATATCGTTGAGGCTTTCTATAGATGAGGGATAGGTGATGGACTTTTCAACAATCTCCTCCCCCTCTTCCTGACTCTTTTCCAACCATTTCCAGGAGAAGCCCTTAATGGGAGGGGTGGGTAGGATGCGCTTTCCTTGATTGGGGACGTGATAGGGGCTTAGTACTGGGGCAATGAGGAAGTACATGGCCAAGCGACGAATGGCATGATCATAAATTTCAGGGGCCAGTTGAATTTCTTGAACAGGTAGTATCCCCGTACTGGCATGAATGGCGGCCCTAGGGTCGATAATGAGACAAAGCCTTAGGCTTTGCCCCATGTGGATGGCCGTAGTCAGATTATTGTGGCGAATGATCCTACCTGGAATATCCTCACTATTCGCATCCGTGTAAAATGGCGATTCACTAATATTCCCATTTTCATCTTCTATAAAATAACCAACTAGGCCATCATCAAACTGAGGTAAGTTCCCAAGCATCAAAGGAATTTTTACCTGATCGTATTTAGGCGTATTAAAATCTGAGGGTGAAAATAGTTTGACTGAAGCCCCCACTGAGCGATCTGGATGCAACTGATTGGGCAATGCCCCTTTATCCAAACTAATCGAATATCCGCCCTCCTGTTCCAAGCGCAAGCACACCCGCACAATGGCCAAAGCCTGTCCAATCAAAGGAGCCAAACTATTATCCATATGCGCCTTAGGCGGATGAATATTCTTTTGAGCATATTCAGTGGCTGCCATGAATTTTTTGAAAAAATCAGTGCCTTTTGAAAGCGTCTCTATGCGTTGGATAAATTGTGGTAAAATCCCTTTTTGATCATAAGGGTATTTGGGACCAGGGATGAGATAGGTTTTTAGTTCTTTCTGGCTTTCCTGATAACGCCAATACTGCAGTGGATAGCCCTCCTTATTATAAATCACCAAGGTATTGTCCAGATGATTGGGTAAAAGCCAAGCACAAATAGGCGTATGTTCTGGCGAGTGATGCAACATTTCAAAATAGTCGCCACCCAAAGGTTGATCTGCTGAAAGAAAACTAAAGCGCAAACGCGTAGCCTCCACAAAACGAGGCGGCAGTTCTAGATTCAAGGGATAATTGATATGATCTTCCTTGTAAGTTGGCGCCTCCCGCCCATCTCGAACCCTAAGGTTTTCTGATACTATATAGGCGTGATTTTGGTCAAATTGATAGCGGAGATACTGTCCAAAACAATCTACGATCTGTAGCTCCTTGATGCCCGCAAAGCCAGCGCGAATTGGAGCAAAGGGCGCTCTACCAGCAACGGGAAGTGCAGCGTTCCAGTGTGGATTGTAAGCATTCCAAGATTCTTTTCCTTCTTCTGGATTTTCTGCATTCTTTTTGAGAATCCGCGAAACGGGATTGGCGATATCCTCTTCTTCAAAATGATGACTGATGGGCAATTGTAAGGTTGGAAAGCGCTGAAGGATTTGGGCATTAAAGCCATTGAGATTTTGCGAAAGGATTTGCTTATTTTGTAATAGCTCAATCGTTTTTTTCAAGTCAGCGATTACTGCTGCCATCTTGGGATTTTTGGAGTGAATGGCCACGTATTCCTCCAGATGGTGGAGTAGGGGAATGGTAGAGCTATCTGACAGAGAGATGTAATTGGCGATCTCGTATAGCGCTGTTTCTAAATTGGGATTTTTATCTTTTTGGTATTGTAGATCAGCGTGATAACTGCTGCTGACTTGGCTTATATCGTCTAATTCCTCTAGGGTATAAGTAGCGGTAATGGCTTGTTCTCCATAATCATTTTCCGCTTTCATCGCCTCCATTTTCACCTTAGAAATGTAAACCATAAACAGTGGATAGAAAGGGTTGGGAGCACCATCTTTGAAATACTCCATACTGGAATAATAGGGCATGGTGCCATGATCAATCTTCAGTTGAGGAAATACGGTTGATGCGGCTGGTAAAGGAATGATTTTTTGATCGTCTTCCTGGATTTGTGCTTTTTGATAGTTTTGGACGGCTTGATACATCAGCCCATTGTCCAATTTCAAATCTCCAAGGATAGCAGCTTCTTTAAAGAGTAAGTTAATGGTTTGAATAATGGTTTCATCCGTATTGGATTCGACAAAATCAGGGAAGATAAAATCAGCTGAACCACTGATGATTTCCTGGCTCAATCGACAAGGCGTGATGGCATTTTTTCCGTTTCGATCACTTGGTGATAGGAAGGCTTGCGACTGGTCTTTGATGCTTTCTATTAGGGTAACGACGGGTGTGCGCGGGGTGTAAAAATAGTCGTCTGGTATTTTCTTTAAAGCCAGATTTGGAGAAATTGCCCATAGCGTTTGGTTGAGGGCATTGTGTAAAAGCGCGACTTGTTGTGCCAATGGTAATTGTTCTAGCAAGGCATCAATGACTTTTTTCAGTGCTTGGGTCAACTGAGCGGTATGGCTATAGACGGTTTGATAAGCCTCATTAGCTAAAGCTTTCCCCACTGGAAATTGAGCAGCCAATTTTTCTAGCTTTTTTCGATCTTGGATCAACTGAACCCTAGCCAATTGATTGGCAAAATCTCTCAAAAGCCCATGGGCTGCATCACTCGAACTTTGAATGACCTTAGCCCTTTCCATCTGTTGGTTGATCCAATCTGAAACAGGCTGGATCAATGACTCAAATCCTTCTGTCCACAAATCATAGCGATCATTATCTTTCCAATACTGAAGTACTTCCCAATACAGTTCGCCCATAGAAAAATTAGTAAGAGAAGAGGGATGCTCTCTAAGCTTTTGAAGAAAATCATCCTTATTAAAATCCTCTTCAGGAGAATGGGGCAAAAGCTTTTTCCAAACTTCCAAGACCTTGGACTGATCTTCTTTGACGGACTGACTGATGCTTTGTAAAAGGGTCTCGCCCTTGGCTTCTGCATTTTTGTAATACTGCTGGATAATCAGATGAATGCCAAGCAATTGACTCAAGCGATTGATGATGATACTGCGAGAGGGCTTGGATTTTTGATTTTCCTCTGCAATAGCTTTTGAAACATCATAGCTGTATTGGATGTACAGATACAATTGAATCAATTCCTGGATCTGCGCCAAAGCGCTTTCCTCAAGTTTCGTCAGCTCAATCGCTCTTGGTGATTCAGGCGCGTAGTCATCATCCTGAATGAAGAGTTTAAATGCGGCAGCCGCCAATATTTCTTCAGGTCCTCTCTTTGGGTCCATTCCTCCTTTCTGTACTAAGAAACCATTTTGGACCATCTGTGGAAAAAGGTGATTGTACAAGCCACTTAGCAAATAGCCAGAAGAGGTCGCCGCTTGTGTATCCTCTCCCGCATCGTCGAGTTGATGCAAAACCTCCATATGTTTACACCAACCTAAATACAAATGCTGTTGGGTATCCAATATTTGGGCATTCTGCTGCGTCCAGGCCACTTGTTTGTGATTGAGCCAGGAAAGCAGATGAGCAATGGAAGTGGGCAGCACCTTATCACTGATGGAATCATCTACTTTTTTATGAGCTTGTTCACTTTTGAGCTGACTCACTGCCCAAGTGCTTCCCCCTTCCCTGTAGCTAAAAGTGGCATCGTGTATGTATTCTTCTAGCTGGGCCAAACCCACGCCTTGCTGCATTCCCAATTTTCTGAGTAAGCCCATCTGAAAAGCATTCAAGATGAGTTCTAAATGATTGGACTGCTCAAAAATAGTGGGGTCTATATTTGCTTCGCTTGAAAGCGATTTGGCCTTATGATTAAAATAGGCAGATAGGGCTTCTTTGGAGGAATTGCCAATGCTGACTTCCAAATTGGGTTGTGACATTTTATAACCCTCTCGCTTTTTATCCTTGATGCTTAAATCCAATTGTCCAATCATCCCAAAGCAAAGCAAGCGATTACTTTTATCGCCATTCGCCAATCGCTCATAGCTCCCCGCTGAAAGTGAAATTCGACACTTTTTTTCAAAAATTGTGCTTAGCCTTTCTTGATAATCCTCCTGCTCTGGTTGTAGCTGCTCTAATGCTGGTCGAATGACTTTCTGAAAAAAATCATCTTCTGCCTGCTCATGCCAACCCATCACCGCATAGGATAAACGACAACTGATTTGATCAAAATCTCTGGTGTCCAATCGCCCCTGTTTATTGCCATAGATATCTATGAGATTATCATCCAAACCCAGATTGGCCCCACTATTCATGTAGTAAGCAGCGAATGTCGTTCCGTGATAACTCACTGCATGAAGGTCTTGGTTTTCCTCTTCCCCTTGTGCGGTATAAGCATACTGTTGTTGAACATTGAGTAAATAGCGCTTCCCCACCTGCTTATTCTCCATAATGAGGGAATCGTCTTCATCAGGTGCAATAATGGTCGTCCCCTGGCTTTCATCGTCGTGCAGTATATCGCTTTTGATTAGCCAAGCGGTTTGAGCGCGATCTGGAATCGCTTTCCTAATTTCCTCTCCCTTACTTTCATCATAATCATAATGAATCTCCTTTTGTTCAGGATTTTCATTTTGATAAGATCGAATGACCAACCAGCGATTAGGAAGAGTAGGAAAAATCAATTCCTCTTCGTCAAAATTTCCCCTGGAAAAAATTCGAGGCATCGCCCAATGCAGGTGTACCCCTTGGGCCAGCATTTTTTCTCCCTCAATCAAACCCTCTAACCACTCGCTGGAAATGGTTTTATCCTTAGTAGAAATATTGGTAAAGTCAGCGGTGGAAACCGTCACTTGCCCATCGCCATTGCTGTGATCTTGGGCCACTCGCATTGCAGAGACATGGATGGGGACAATTATATTATTGGACATAGTTTTGTTTTATCTTTTAGGGGTGCTTGTACTAATGGATTTTTATGGCTTCTTTTTCTGCTCGAATAAACCGTACCATTCCCACGCCTTCCACCATCTGTAAGGCAAAATCAGAAGCGAGTAATCGAGGAGTAGGGAGTTTTTTACAATAGTCAGGAAGATCGCTCATCGCTCCCGCCATTTTCTCGGAAAGCTTACTCATATCCACTACATTCATTGAGCGATCTCCTCGAAAGGGAATTTCCTCAACCGTATTATCTTTTTTATTGACATGGGTTTTTCTTAAGACTTTCACCAATTCATCACCGCGTTTGTCAAAACCAAAATGAATACCCTGTGGTGCTTGGTGAATATCTACTTGGTAAAAATCGCCAACGAATAAAACCAGTAAGACTTCATTGCCCAACCACTCAAAACGAAAAATAGGATTGGTTTTTACATCAGCCGTACTATCCGCTTTGGGAGCAGATGCTTTATCAGGATATGCATCTACTTGTAAATCCCTCCATTGATCGACGACTTTTGATCGCAGTAAAAAACCAGAAATGACCACTTGCTCACCCGCTGTTTGGGCAGCAGAAAGCTGGGCAGGGTCATCCACGATCTTTAGCATATGTGCTCGATATAAATGAGCGCTTTGATTACTACTGCTGTGAATGTCCTCAACAAATGCTTTATCCAATTTACTACTTAGAAAGGAGGTATTCTTGATATGTTCTTCCTCTTCCTTAGCGGCATATCGTCCAATATTATAAGCTCCATCCACAAGTGCATTGACCCAATTGGGATCGAGGTGGAAAAATTTAATGGATTCCTTGGGAAGCATTTGGGGATGGGGAACTAGGTAGTGAAAAGGGATACCCTGTAATAGTTTTAGTTGGGCCAGTTTTCGGAAAATATCCTTAGGTAGTGGAACCTTATCTTTACTATTGGCCAATAAGTTTTTTAATTGCTCCCCTAGTAATTGATTGTGGTGAAAGGATTGATGTAGTGTATTTTTAAAATGTAGACTCATTAGATGACTTTGTGCTAGTATGGGCTAATAATTACTATTGGATAAGCCTCGCTGTTTAGCTGAAGCCTTATCCAATCATTTAAAGATGTTGATCAAAAGTTTTATGGTTTCGTGATTTAGTTGCTCGAAATGGTCACGGTCTTCTTTGTCCATCTCCTCCTTTAATTTTGGAAAACTGTATTCCAATAATCGCCTTTCCATTTCGGCAATGGCGACCAATTCATTACCTCGTTTCCACTGATAGAGATCATGAGCCAAGACCTTGTCTTGCAGACATAAGAGGCGACCCAATTGCCAAGCAGCTGCATAGCTCACATCCAACATATCCAATTGATCATCATAGCGAATCAACTCATCTGCGGAATGAACGGTTTGGTGCTGATCTTTTTGATAGAGGATATTAAACAGTGGTGGTCGATAAGGGACGAAAGGACCTCTATACCAAGATACCGTTTGCAATTTTTTGTTGCTCTCTTCCTCGCCTCTAGTGATGTGATTAAAAGGGACATAGCCCTTGCGTAAAGCCAATTCCATTTTATGGGCTGGACTTCCTTCCGCCTGATGGCTTTGGTCCAATAAATTCAGATGAGGGTGGGGGAGTAGGCCCTTTTTTGGATCGCTACCATTGAGTGACTTTAGCCCTTCTTCAAATTCATTAGCCGTACTGGCTACACAACTAAAGGTCCAATTGTACAGTACTGGAATGCGAACGTGAGTATAGGCTTCATCTTGATAAATGGAATTTTCAGTGCCAGGCAAGGCTCGCTCCATATGTTCCAAGGAAACCAATAAGGCAATAGCTTTTTCAGGCTTTTCAGCCGTCCCTGCTTTGGGGATTCTATTGCTTAGTACGACGCTGAATTGCTGGGTCACTTCTTCTGGCTGACTGCGGGGCTGATTATCTGTATCCACCTGTCTTACATGTGCCATGTATTTCAAATCAGCTAAGCTTGGCGCAATAGATTGAAAAAACTCTTTTTTTAAATCTATATAATTCACAGGATCATCAGGCTTAGTCCCCAAACCCAAATCTACTGGGACAGGCACATCGCAAAACATAGAATAAATGTTATGCGCCTTTGCGCCTGTTTTATACCTTGGATATAGATTACTGACATCATAGACGCCTTCAATTCCATAATCAAAAATCTTAGCCTCTGCATCAATGAGTTGATGAACAGTGGATGTAATGACCGCCTGCTCCAAAAAATCTGCTATCGTACCCACCCCAAAGCCATTGGCCTCGCTCAGATCGCTCTCCTGAATCAAGAGGACGGCCAT
>JBCBDH010000218.1:0-9102 GCA_038529855.1 Bacteroidota bacterium
CAATCCTTATACGGATTATGCTACGGCCATTACGGTTCCTGGTCTTCCATCCTACTCGACCGTTCTATTTGAAGATTCAGACATTGGAACCCTAAATACCATTGCCTCTGATGGTCGTTTCCATGCAGGTTTGTTACTGGGGATTAATGGAGCTACTGGAACCGTAATGGCCGTAGCATAATCCGTATAAGGATTGCCATTAAAGGCCAAGGTAGACAGATCTACTGTTGGGATAATGGTATAAACTGCATGGGTTCCCCCTCCACTAAATCGACCAAATTCAACGTAGGTATCCCCCTTACATTCGCCAACAGGCGCAGCAATGGCCATACCTACTTCCACATTTGATGTGGAGATACCAGATACGTGATAGACATAAACAGCGCGGTTGGCGCTAATATAGGTAGGATCACCAAAATTACCAGTGATGTCGATCTCCTCATGCTCTCCAGCAAAAAGAGTGGCTACTGGTGTGGTACTTCCATTGATATAAATTTCTGTATTGTTTTCCACAGCAACGACGACTGCGTAGTTCTGCTCTGTTTGACCATTGCCACGAACCAGCACATAATCCGACCCCAACAAACAAGTTGGAATCAACTGATCCACCCCACCATCTAATCCGCGATTACTACACTGTCTATTATGCTGTGACCCACTCAATACCGCAACAGGTTTGTCAGAGGTGATCAAGGAACCAGAAACAGAGGCATTGAGATTATTGTCAATGACGACATAGGATTCTCCAGCGTCTAAGGTCACACTATGGGTATCTCCAGAGATACCATACATATCTACGGTAAATTCAAAATCAACGGTCGTATTATCTTCGACCGCCATCACAGAGATAAAGTGATTTTCTGTAGAGCCTCCCTGCCCAAAACAGGTTTTGGTTTGGCTACCTGCACGGAAGGATTGGCCCAGGGCCTGTTCTCCCTTGATGGTCACCAATAATTTATTATAGGTAGCATCTATTCGATAAATGACTTGGAGTAGTTCATCAGATTCGATGATGAAGCCTTTGTTGTTTTCCGCTGTATTGGCATTGGCCGTTTGTAGGAAGGTCGTGGTCAAAGGGATTTCTAGTGGTGTCCCATTTACGACCGTGTAAGACTGTGAGAAAGAGCCATCAGCTGTCTCAATCGTAAAATTAGCTTCTGGGCTTGGTGTGCTGATCACCAGATTAGAAGGATCGTCATAACTGGAGCCTACGCGCTGCCAGACGGGGGGAATATAATAGTACAAATTGGTATCACAACTCTCTGCCGTTCCTCCCGCCACACATGGACACTCTGTATCGTTTCCATCAATCAAGCTATCCCCATCATCGTCAATCCCATTGCCACAACACTCACAAAGCACCGTCACAACCTGTTGATGCGTAGCCGTTAGCCCACAATCATCTGTGGCTGTCCACAAGCGAGTAACGGTAAAGTTAATATCTGTACAAGCATCCGTATCAGTTTTGGTAGAGGTCTCTGTCAAAGAAATAGCCACATTGGAATCGCAATCATCCAATGCTGTCATAATGACCGTATCTGGATAAGAGACACAGTAAACAGTAATGTCTGAAGGCGGCTCAACAAAGAAAGGAGCAAAGGTATCGCGAACGATCAACTCTTGTGTGGCCGTGGAAGTTAAACCACAATCATCCGTAGCCGTCCAAGTGCGAATCAAGGTATAATTACAATTATCGCCAATCTGTTGTTCATCCAGGGTAATGGTAATGTCTGTATCACAGTTGTCAGTAGCCGTGACCAGAGGCAGCGGGTCTTGAACTGGACAGCTAGGGATATAAATAGTATCCAAGAAATTGACTTCATCACATTGAAAGCTCACCAATTCGCCAGAACCATTGCCAATCACTTCCCAACTACTACTAGAGGGCTTTTGCCAATAGACATTGAAATGGTCACCGCCGCTCCCCTCTTTGTGCAATACTTCAACATAGTAAAACTTACCACTTTCCATGTAAATGGACGAAGAGGTTTGGGTGGAATATTTGGTATGCTCTGTAGTACCCGTTGAGCCATCAAAATAAGCCTCCAGGTTGGTAGCAGATGAATCACAAGAATTACTTAGGTAGAGATACACATCATCATCCCCCGTTACATTGAACAGGTAATTTCCCGTCTCTGGTGGAGCGAGAAATCCACGGACTCTGGTTCCGTAATAATCCCCAAAATTACCAGCCCAGCTAAATCTGAATAAAGTTTGTGTACCATCAGGATCATCTGGATAATCACTTGAACTGGTTAGGTTGGAAATATCTGAACCAGTCACTCCTCTCCAGTATTCCAGTGTGATGCGATCAGGGTCGCCATAACAGGCACAGGTATCTACAGAAGTAGGCAAGGCATTAAAACCATAGCCACAATCAAAACCATAAATCTCTGTTGGATCGCTACCAACTGGTGTCCAATTGCTATTGGTAGGCGTTTGCCAATAGACGGTAAAGTGGTCACCACCGCCCCCTTCTTTGTGCAATAATTCCGTATAGTATATCTTACCTTCTTCCAAATAAATACTTGCAGAGGTTTGGGTCGTATATTTGGTGTGTTCAGAGACACTGGTCCAACCATCAAAATAGGCGATCAGGCTTATGTCTGAGGTATCACAAGAATTGCCCAAATAGAAGGAAATGTCGTCATCTCCTGTTACATTAAAAATATAATTACCCGTTTCCTTGGGTACAATAAAACCCCTTACTCTTGAGCCATAATTATCACCTATACTATTGGTTCTTTGGAATGGAGATACTGATGCCGTACTAGAGGGATTACCTGGATAATTGGGAGAGGTGATCAAATCATTGAGATTTGCACCAGAAATACTGTCGTAATACATCACATCCATTCTACCCAATGCCCCTAAACAGGAGCAGGTGTCGTAAGGAGAAATAGAAGGACCTGGATCCGTAATTACGGTGGTAGAGGTATCCGTTAAGGTGATAACGGGCGCTTCCGTATCATTGAGAATAATGTCTTGTGTTCCTGCCGTCACATTTCCACAAACATCAGTCGCCGTCCATACCCTTCTGACAATTGGACAGCCCACGCCATAAATGGTATCTTGGGTAAGGACAACATCCACACTGGGATCGCAATCATCCGTCGCACAAATACCCATCCCCGCTGTCGAAAAGACCATGACCTCCGCCATATTAAGTCGTACATTTGTCCCTGTTATCTGTACGCGAACATAACGTCCAGTTGTATTGACCAAGAAAGAAGTCAAGGTATCTGCCTGTCCAGCATGATAAAAAGAAGATACTCCACTTTGGCCCAATGTAGTCGTGTAATCCGTAGAACTAAATGGATTATCAGATACAAAGACATAAAAATCGGACAAGCGATCCATACAACAGTCCGTCCGATTCCAAACTTGAATGCTATCAATAGCTTGTACACTGGCCAGGTCGACCTCCCACCATGGGCTATCCTCTCGATCTGTTCTCGTTACAGAACCATTATTATCATCGCCATCTGCATTGCCGTCTACGGCAAGAGAAGCAGGGTTACCAGATACGGTGGAGCTTTGCGTAGCCGTCATTCCTGCAGCAATATTATTGGCCGTTCCAGGCGTGCAGTCCATCGCTGGCTCACTAGGTAGTGGGTCGCTACAGTCGATGGTGATATCAGTAGGGATGCCTGTAAGTGATGGAGCAACATTGTCTTCAATAGAAATCGTATAGGTATAGGTATTGGTATTGCTACATTCGTCAGTCACTGTCCAGGTGTGGATGATCTCATAGCAATAGTCTGTCACACTGCCATCGCTTGTTTGGGTGCTGTTGAAATTGTACTGGATATCCACATTGCTATCACAATCATCTGAAGCACAAATACCCCCGCTTACTGGGCTGGTGGAATAAACATTGACCTCCGCCAAACTCAAAGGATTGGTTCCAGCTAGTTGGACGCGAACATAACGCCCCGTTTCGTTCACTGCAATAGAAGTCATGGCTGGTGGTTCTCCTGCGTAGTAATAGGAAAAAACACCTGACTGACTTTGTGTCGTGTTTGGATCAGTAGAGCTAAATGGATTATCAGATACAAAGACATAAAAATCACTCAAGCGACTGGAGCAACAATTATCAGTTCTGTTCCATATTTGGATGCTATCAATCTGTTGTACACTCGCTAAATCAACTTCCCACCAAGGGGAACTTTCACTATTAGTATGCGTTACGGAGCTATTTCCCCAACTTCCGCTGGTATTGCCATCTACTGCCCTGGAAGAGACACCACCATAGCCTGTTGAGCTTTGGGAAGTCGTTTGTCCTTGTGCAATATTGGTCACTAGATATTGGCAATTATTGATTGTAGGAGCGGTAGGGATGGCCTCATTACAGCCAATAATTGTATCTGACGGGAAATCGCTGATTACTGGAAGCGTATTATCCTGAACCGTAATGATCTGTGTAGTAGCAGCTGAATTATTACAATCATCAGTAGCGGTCCAAGTTCTTGTAATGACGTAATCATTGACACAAGAGCCAGGGGTGACCACATCCGTATAGGTAAACTCTAAGTCTGCATCACAATTGTCTGTGAAGGTACCAGTAGGTAGGGCGACGGTACTTTCATCACAGGATACGGTGATGTCTGCTACTGGAATACTTACCACAGGATCAGTTAAATCTCCAATGTGAATGACTTGAGAGTCTCTGGAAATATTGCCACACTCGTCAGTCGCCGTCCATGTACGAACTAATTCAAACTGGTTATCACAGCCATCAATTTTGTTCTCGCTTAATTCCAAAGAAACGACATTACTACACTCATCAGTAGCAGAAGGAGCTACAGTAGCATTTAATAAGGTAACGACATTTACCCCATCAATCAGGTTACCAAAGGTGATATTGCCTGGCGCTCCCTGAATGGCGCGGAATAAAAATACCGCAGTAGTTTGCCCAGGAGGTACTTGAAAATCAACTGTATGCACGGTCCAGCCTGAAGTAGCCGTTGCCGTAAAGGTACCCAACAGGTAAATGTTATTAATATCTGGCCCAGTGTAAACCCCCATGATATCATCTGTGCTATTATTACTAGACA
Source organism: Bacteroidota bacterium (assembly GCA_038529855.1). Taxonomy (GTDB): domain Bacteria; phylum Bacteroidota; class Bacteroidia; order Chitinophagales; family Saprospiraceae; genus JBCBDH01. The sequence continues at coordinate 5,058 of JBCBDH010000218.1, forward strand.
TTCGCTTGTGGTGGGCAAAGCTGATTTGAACGGTCGTGGTGGGAATTACGCAAAACTCTTGATAAAAATCAGAGTAAAAATTGGCATTTAGTTCTGCGTGATAGTTGCCATCATAAGAAAGGGTCCCATCAATCTGTCCACTTCTCTGAATTTCGATGACGCTGTCTACCGCAGTTGTACTCCAACCTGGCACATCATTCATATGCATAGGCGACCAAGACCCCGTAAAGGTAGCGGCCTCATAATCACCATTGAGGAAAGATTGGATACAATCAACGCATTCCATAATGACATCATCTGGCACATTTTGGATGATTGGTCCTTCTTGGTCCAGTACAGAAATCGTTTGGAGGTGTTGGTTGGTATTGCCACAGCCATCCGTTGCGGTCCATACCCTAGAGACGATATAGGAAGCAGGACAACCAGGAACAGGGGTACTACTATCGCTGTAGCTCATGCTCACGGGATAGTCACAGTTGTCCTTGGTTACGGGCTCTTCATATGGAATAGGGTCTAAACAGCCTACTGTAATATCTGCTGGTACGCTAATAAAGTTAGGTGGTTCGGTATCTGTAATGGGTAGATAAAAGGTATCAGCATCTATACAACCATTCAAGTTGACATTGAGGATGATGGTTTCCATACCACAGCTGGGATAGCTGACGCCATGCGGACCAATTCCCGTGGCTGAAGTGATGCTGCCATTCGCCCCAAAATTCCAACTGTAAGTCGCTCCTGTACCCGCATCGTCAGCCCATACATAAGCTAAGTCCTCCCGACAAGCTGCCGAAGGACCATTGATATTGGCAATCTCGCTAGGCACGAGTGTCACCCTGATGGTATCACAAGCATTAGAGGTAGAGGTGGTACAAAAGGAAGTTTGAACATTTCCACAAACCTGGTAATCAATAAAACTAGGAGTACCAGCACCCAAAGTAATCATGGTAATATCACATCCAGAAGTACAACTTAAATAGGAATTGTAAGCTCCTGTGCCTGAAGTGATGTCATTCCAAACAATACTGCTTCTCTCCAAGCCTTCTACACTCATCGTCGTCGCACAACCAATAGCCGCATCAATATCATCAATCGTAATATCTTTTGGAACAGAAGTAATCGTATATTCATTTGATGTACCACCAGCTCTACAGAAGGTAATGGTAAATGGCCCTGTTCCATCTACACATGCCGTATCTCCCATTACTACATCATCTCCACAGTCCACCTGATAGACCAATGAACCTGAAGGAAGGGTCCCGTCAGTGATATCCAAAGTAAAGCCAACTGCATCTTCATGCAAGCTCACTTCAAATTCAACACATCTGATGGGCGGAATGCCACCACTGTTGCCACAACATCCTCCATCCCGATTGGTCATTGGAGAGGTATAGCTTGCATTGGGGCTTGCGCTGAGGTCAGCTTGGTAGAATGGCGTATTGAGATCACAAGCTCCGGATTGTCCGAAAGCGGATGACGGTATAGCCAAACACATCCCAAGAATAAATACCAGTTTGTAAAATTTTTCCACCATACGATTTTGGGCTAGCACACTAATATCATTTGTTGCTTTTGTTCATCATTCAGGAAATTCGGTTGAGAGGTTGGTTGATTTCCCGACATGTTCAAGCACGATTGTTTTTTGCCAGCAGTCTTCTACATCGAGATTGTCCAATAATTAGGCTCTATCGACAGATAGGAAATAGTAGTATATACTTGTTTGCAATCTTTATGCCTAAATTAGGGTGAAAATGGCTACTTGAGCAGTAGAGCAGAAATGCGCAAAAGGGAAGGATTATAATCAAAAGGCTATCAGAAGATTATGAAGATATGGTTTTTCCGATGGGACTTTGAGAAATTAACCAATCCCGAAATAAATTGATTGACTTATGATCAATAAATGACGGAAATAAAAAGAACTTTAGCCAGTTGAATGAGTGGAATAGAGCAGGCAGCCAAAGTGCTAAAAGCCGCTTAAACACTGGACTTTCATCTTGTAGGGCATTAATAAAAGGTGAAAAAATTAAAAACTTTGGCCACTTTGTGACAGTAAAAATTTATACATATTCAACATCTCGAATAGTTAACTTTTACCCATTTTTAAATAGCCACTACTTCCTATACCTAATGCCATCATTTACAGATAATTATCTGATCCTTAAAAGAGTAATCTTTTCCTCTAATCCAAATTAGGTATACCCCATCCGAAAGATGGCTTAGATCGAGACGATTGGTCTCTTCCCAATGCCCTCCATCCATCAAGTGGCGACCAGTCAGGTCCATTACAGCAATAGATATGGGAAATGCATCTTGTTGTAAATCAAGATAAACCCACCCAGTAGATGGGTTGGGATATAGTCTTATCAGGGCAGAACCCGACCTATCTTCAAGTCCTACCAAACATTCATCCACCTCAAAGGTGATGGATGCGGCTTCAATTAAAGGTTCAGAAACGCATGCTGCTGAACTGCGCATCTGACATTGTACCTCGTCCTGGTCAGCTAATGTACTAGTTGACCACATAGGCTTATCACCAACCATTATGCCATTTATCATCCAGCTATAAGCAGGGTTCTGCCCCCCATTTGTCGGAAAAGCCTCCAACAATACGGTATCACCTTCACAAATTGAGGTTGCTGATGTCTCAATACTTAAGGTGGCTTCTACCCAGGGATTGACCTGAATGTCCAATTCATTAGAGTAAGCAATAGAGTCGATAACACAAGGGGATTGGCTAATTAGTTGACCTTGTACCACACCTCCATCACTTAAGCTATCAACCATCCACTCCAAATTGTTAGCCCCAACAATCAATACTCCATTTAATAGCCACTGATAGCTTGGATTGGCCCCTGCCTCCAAATGAGCAGCCGTAAATTGAATAGGCTCACCCGCACAAATACTTGTGGTGTCTGCAATGATCTCTACACTTGGATGCAGTATGGGCTGGACTTCAATGACAATGGGGTCAGACAGAATACTTCCTTGCTCTATACAGGGATGCGAGGTCATTAGGCGGCATTGCACGGTATCACCATCGTTCAAATCAGCTAAGATAAGCGCTGTTGTATCATTACCTACTTCTTGGCTATTCCGTAGCCATTGGTAAGTCAAAGAGTCGCCAGCCGCATTGGGATAGGCCGCAAAAATCACTTCCTCGCCTGCACAAATACTCGTAGCAGATACCTCAACATCAATAGTTGGCATGAGTTGAGGCAGCACATGGATGGTCAACTCTTCACTCATCACCTGCGCGGGAAAGGCACAAGTATAATAGCTTGTAAGTAAGCATCGAATTATATCGCCATCTTCCAAATTGGCAATACTAAAATTCACTTGATCAATATTAACTGGTATTTGATTGACTTCCCATTGGAAGGAAAAATCGCTTCCTGCATCCGCAACCAAGGCGGAAAAATCAACCGTTTCGCCCGAACAAATGGTCAAAGCGGATGCACTGATGGAAATACTGGGAGCGAGGACTGGAGCCACCTCGAAAAACAATCCTGGCGCACGGACAAAATTGGTATCTGAACAAAGGGCGGTGGTTTGCATGGTGCAAGTGACCTCGTCTCCCTCTTGCAAATTGGTAGATTGCCAATTGATATCCCCCTCTCCTACCACTTGTCCGTTCCATTCCCACTGCAGCTCAAAATTTGCTCCTGCCTCTTGGGGCTGTGCCGTAAAATAAACGGTATCGCCTGCACAGATACTAGTCGCATCAGCGGTAATACTCAACTGAGGCTGCAATACTTCACTAATGATAACCGTAAGCTCATTAGAAAGGACTTCCGTAGTACTTGTACAAGGAGCAAGGCTTTGGAGCTTACAGCGGACCACATCGCCATCATTTAGCGTACTGGTAGAAAAATTCGCTGTATTGCCCATCACTTGGCCATTGATCTGCCATTCATAAATCGCATCAAGGCCAGCCGCTGCTACTATACTGCTAAAGTCAATTGTCTCCCCTTCGCAAATTTCTAAGCTGGAAGCACTAATGGAAATCGTAGGGGATAAAATAGGTTGGACAGTAATGCTCAGCTCATTG
>JBCBDH010000219.1:0-9099 GCA_038529855.1 Bacteroidota bacterium
AAAGAGCAAGCGGTGCAGTTGACGAGCAATATCACCGATTTGGAGCGCACGAAAAGCCAGTTGAGTGCAGATTTGTACACCTTAAAAGATGAATACCAGGAAGTACAAACGCGGAATGAACAATACGCCAGCAAAATACACGATTTGGAATTGGCTCAAGAGGAGAATAATAAGCAGTCCGAAATTTGGCAGCAGCAATTAGAAGATGCCCGAAAGCAAATTCAAGAACTCGAAGTGGGCAATGCCAACTTTGCTACAGAATTAGCGGCCTTACAAAACCAACAGCAGGACTATCTCGACCAAATCAATCAATTGCAAAGCGAATTGGAAAATCGCCCCAATACTATTGAGTTTGTTGATGAAGAGGAGGTAGACGAAATTGACGTCGAAGACATCACCACTCCCATAGCCCCCAATGATCCAACCCAGAATCGGCTCTCAGCCATAGAAGAACGATTAAATGCGCTGGCAGACGAAAACGAAAAGCTGCGTCTACAACTTGGTGGTACTCCTCCAGTAGATGATGATCGCTTGGATAATTACGAAGAAGGAGAAGCGATAGATATAGAAGAGTCTGGCAATACTTCCCATGCAGCTAAAAAAGCCCTAAAGGAGGTATATGGCACTCGCTTGCCCGTTGCTACGGAGGCGGACCGCGACGATCTTAAACAGATCAATGGCATCGGCCCCTTCCTTGAAGAAAAGCTTAATGAAATTGGTATTTACACCTATGATCAACTCAGCTTACTCGATGATGAATTGATCAATTGGGTAACGGAAGCCATCCAATTTTTTCAAGGAAGAATCAAGCGCGACGACTGGGTAGGACAAGCAGTGGCTCTGGTCAGCAACTAAATATTAGACCAGAAAAAATATATCTTTTTTAAAAGCAAATCTTGCTATTCCAATAAATTTGGTACACCTTTATCGAGGCTCTAGCTAAAAGAGCTGAATTGATATGAGATCTATATTTGTCATTATTAGCATTATTATCAACGTGATCGTGGTCATTCAGACCTAGTGCGAGAAGATGGTGATGCCAATAATCAAGAACTCAAAAGAGCCATTTTCTCGCGGAAATGGCTCTTTTTTTTGTCCTTTTTCAAGTATGGATTTCGTAATTGGCTTTTATCAAAAAACTAATAATCAATCAATTATGAAGAAAAAACGAAACTTGGCAATTGTAAATGCTCACTTTTTTCAATTTCTATTAGCCAAGAAGGCCAATACCTTTGTCCTTCGTTCCTACGAGAATCTTGGGCTAATGCGGCCCTTCTTATCACCGAATTCAGGCCAATAGGTACCAACAAACAAATGAGAAAAATGTCTGTTGAACTCAACAAATATAGCAAGCGCATTACCCAGGATGAGAGCCAACCCGCTGCTCAAGCTATGCTCCACGCCATCGGTTTAGACGATGAGGATTTAAAGAAAGCACAGGTTGGAATTGCCAGTACTGGATGGGAAGGTAACCCCTGTAATATGCATCTCAATGATTTGGCCAAGCTTGTCAAATCGGGCGTCAGCGAAGAAGATCTTATTGGATTGATATTTCATACGATTGGCGTAAGTGACGGCATTTCTATGGGAACAGCTGGTATGCGTTTTTCCCTGCCCTCTCGCGATATCATCGCCGATTCTATTGAAACCGTTGCCAGTGCACAGTGGTATGATGCCATTGTGGCGGTAGTAGGTTGTGATAAAAATATGCCTGGAGCGATGATGGCTCTGGGAAGACTCAATCGCCCTTCCCTTTTGATATATGGAGGCACCATCCAACCAGGGTGTCATCTTGACCAAAAGCTGGACATTGTATCGGCTTTTGAGGCTTTGGGGCAAAAAATTGCGGGCAGTATTACCGAAGAGCATTTCAAAGAAGTGGTCCGAAAAGCTTGTCCCGGCCCTGGCGCTTGTGGAGGAATGTATACGGCCAATACAATGGCTTCTGCGATTGAAGCCATGGGGATGTCGCTGCCCTACAACTCCTCTAATCCTGCCGTTAGCACCAATAAAAAAGAAGAATGCCAAAGAGCGGGAAAAGCCATTCGCTTTTTGCTCGAACAAGATATCAAGCCTCGCGATATTATGACACGTGAGGCTTTTGAAAATGCCATTACCCTTATCACGGTACTCGGTGGTTCGACCAATGCCGTTTTGCATCTCATTGCAATGGCCAAGTCAGTGGATGTCTCCCTGAGTATTGATGATTTCCAACAAATCAGTGATCGAACCCCCTTCCTCGCCGATCTAAAACCCAGTGGCCAATATGTGATGGAAGACCTCCACAAGGTTGGGGGGATTCCAGCAGTGCTAAAAACCTTGCTGGATGCAGGTTATTTGCATGGCGACTGTCTGACGGTTACCGGAAAAACAATGGCAGAAAATCTAGCCGATATCCCAGCCCTCAATGGGCAACAAGATGTGATTCGTCCTTTTGGACAAGCCATTAAATCCACTGGGCATTTACAAATTCTATATGGCAATCTGGCAGAAGAAGGCGCTGTTGCCAAAATCACTGGAAAAGAGGGCGAACGCTTTACTGGTCTCGCTCGGGTATTTGATCGCGAAGAAGCAGCCAATACGGCCATTAATCAAGGCAGTATCAAAGCTGGTGAAGTCATTGTGATTCGCTATTGCGGTCCAAAGGGAGGTCCAGGTATGCCCGAAATGCTCAAACCCACTTCTGCCATTATGGGTGCAGGGCTTGGTCAAGAGGTCGCTTTGATTACAGATGGCCGCTTTTCTGGGGGGACACATGGTTTTGTCGTTGGCCATATCTGCCCAGAAGCACAAAACGGTGGTTTGATTGCCCTCCTTAAAGATGGTGATAAAATTACCATTGACGGTAGCAGTAATCAATTGCATGCCCATTTGAGTCAGGAAGAAATAGAAGCCAGAAGAGCACAATGGACGGCTCCCGTCATCCCAGCGACAAATGGCATATTAAGAAAATACAGCAAATGCGTCTCCTCCGCTAGCCAAGGATGTGTGACCGATGAGCTATAATCTAGAAAAGTAAAAGGATATGAAACAACAATCTCGCGCAAAACAAGCCTTATCAGCCAATCAACCTGAACGCATTAGCGGCGCAGAAGCCATCCTTCGCTGTCTAATCGCAGAGGGTGTCAATACCATCTTTGGTTATCCTGGTGGAGCCATTATGCCTGTTTATGATGCCCTGTATAGTTACCAAAATCAAATTAGGCATATTTTGCCTCGCCATGAACAAGGAGCGATTCACGCTGCGCAAGGCTTTGCGCGGGTGATGCGAAAAACGGGGGTTTGTATGGCAACCTCTGGTCCTGGAGCTACCAATCTGATCACTGGTCTTGGAGATGCGATGATGGACTCCACTCCTTTGGTCTGCATTACCGGACAAGTCTTTAGTAAGGTCTTGGGTTCGGATGCTTTTCAGGAGACGGATGTAATTGGCTGCACTACTTCGGTTACCAAATGGAATCATCAGATTACAAAAGCGGAAGAGATTCCTGCCGTTTTTGCCAAGGCTTTTTACATTGCCAATACTGGTCGCCCAGGTCCTGTAATTATTGACATTACTAAGGATGCCCAATTGGAGCTGCTGAATTTTGAATATGTCCGCAATCCCGTGATTCGTAGCTATCATCCTAATCCAAAGGCTCGAAGAGAAGACTTAGAAGCTGCCGCCGATTTGATCAATGAGGCTGAAAAGCCTTTTATCCTAGCGGGTCATGGCATTCAGATTGCTCATGCGCAGGATGCTTTTTTGAAATTTGTGGAGAAGACGGGAATCCCCGTAGGCTGTACCATCCACGGTCTATCTAGTATTCCTTCTAGCCATCCTTTACATATGGGCATGTTGGGGATGCATGGTAATTATGGACCCAATATCAAAACCAATGAATGCGATGTTCTTATTGCCATCGGTATGCGTTTTGACGATCGGGTGACGGGCAATCTGGATTATTATGCCAAACAGGCTCGCATTATTCATATTGAAATCGACCCCTCAGAAATCAATAAAAATGTAAAGGTCGACGTGCCTATCCTTTCGGATGCCAAACTGGCTTTGGAGGCTTTACTTCCTTTAGTGGATCAAAAAAGCTATCCAAAATGGTTGGCAGAATTCGAAGCCTGTGATCAAGAGGAATACGATAAGGTCATCAAACGAGATTTACAGGCGAATGAAGAGGGACAATTGCGGATGGGACAGGTCATTCGAGAAGTCTCTCGCCAAACCAAAGGACAGGCGGTTGTCTGTACGGATGTCGGTCAGCATCAAATGGCCGCAGCTCGCTACTACGAGTATGAAAGCACCAACCAATGGGTTTCATCAGGTGGTGCGGGAACGATGGGCTATGGCCTACCAGCTGCTTTTGGTGCCAAGTTGGCCCAACCTGAGCGCGAAGTCGTTGCTTTCATTGGCGACGGAGGATTTCAGATGACCATCCAGGAATTGGGGATGTGTAGCCAATGGGATGTAGGGGTTAAGATCATCTTACTCGACAATGAGTATTTGGGAATGGTTAGACAGTGGCAACAACTCTTTTTTGACAAACGCTATTCCAGCGTAGCCCTCCAAAACCCAGACTTCGTTAAGATTGCTGATGGCTTTGGGGTAAAAGGAAAAACCATCAGCCGACCAGAGGAATATGTTGACGCCATTGCAGAAATGTTGGCTTATCAGGGGCCTTACCTCTTGCATGTTCGGGTAGAAAAAGAAGAAAATATTTTCCCAATGATTCCAAGTGGCGCTTCCATATCAGATATTCGCTTAGCCTAAAACAGTCCATTATGAAAGAGTTTACCATATCCGTCTTTACAGAAAATCATATCGGTCTGCTGACTCGGGTCGTCTCCATCTTCACTCGACGGCACATCAATATCGAAAGCCTAACCACTTCCCAATCTTCGATGAAAGGGATTCACCGCTTTACCATAGTCGTCAAAGTGGATGAGGAACAGGTTCGAAAACTAGTCAGTCAATTGGAAAAGCAAGTGGATGTGCTAAAGGCTTTTTACTATCATGCGGAGGAAATCGTCCATCAGGAAATTGCTTTGTACAAAGTCCCTACTGCTGCCTTTAGCAATGGCATCAAATTGGAGCGGCTCGTTCGCGCCCATAATGCCCGTATTTTGGATATAGAGCCCGAGTATACTGTCATTGAAAAAACAGGGCATCAGGCAGATACACAGGCCCTTCTGGAAGAGTTGCGAAAGATTGGTATCTACGAATTTGTTCGCTCTGGCCGCGTAGCAGTTGTCCGCCCAATGGAACAGCTCAACACCTATTTAAAAACACTGGAACAATACGGTCATCAAGATAGTGATGGCTAGCTTATATTCATGCCGCTCACAAGTAGGCTTAAAAGTATTTACCTCGGGTTAAGCTCAGAGGAACACTTCAAATTAAATTAACTAAACGCAAAAAAAATCTTCAAATGGCAACAATAAATTTTGGTGGCGTCAATGAGAACGTCGTAACAAGAGAGGAGTTTCCACTAGATAAGGCAAGAGCCATCATGCAAGACGAAACCATTGCCATCATTGGCTATGGCGTACAAGGCCCTGGCCAAGCCCTCAACCTCCGCGATAATGGTTTTAATGTAATTGTCGGGCAAAGACAGCCTTCTAAGTCCTGGGATAAAGCCATCGCAGATGGTTTCGTTCCTGGCGAAACGCTTTTTTCGATCGAAGAAGCCTGTAGCCGTGGTACCGTCATTCAGTACCTTCTTTCCGACGCTGCACAAATTGCGCTTTGGGAGACCATCAAACCACATTTGACCAAGGGAAAAGCCCTTTACTTTTCTCATGGGTTTGGCATCACCTATAAAGAACGGACGGGTATTGTCCCCCCTTCAGATGTCGATGTCATTCTGGTTGCCCCCAAGGGTTCAGGTACCAGTCTTCGCCGTCTTTTTGTGGCCGGTCGGGGTTTGAATTCCAGCTATGCCATTTTCCAAGATGCGACGGGCAGAGCGCAGGAGCGTGTGATTGCCTTGGGCATTGGCATTGGTTCGGGTTATCTATTTGAGACGAGCTTTAAGAAAGAGGTGTATAGCGATCTTACAGGAGAGCGAGGAACTTTGATGGGAGCGATAGCGGGTATTTTTGAAGCCCAGTATAATGTCTTGCGCAAACACGGTCATTCGCCAAGTGAAGCTTTTAATGAAACGGTCGAAGAACTCACCCAAAGCTTAATGCCATTAGTTGCTGAGAATGGAATGGATTGGATGTATGCCAACTGCTCGACGACAGCTCAACGTGGCGCCTTGGATTGGAAAAATAAATTCCGCGATGCAGTCGCCCCTGTTTTTGACGAACTCTACCAAAGTGTAGCGGCAGGAGAAGAAGCCCAACGATCTATCGACTCCAATAGCCAGCCTGACTATCGGGATAAATTGGGAGAAGAGCTTCGCGAATTGCGCGAATCGGAAATGTGGAAGGCAGGAAGAGCAGTGAGAAGTTTGCGCCCAGAGAACGAGGCGGTAAAAGTAGAAAGCTAAACTGATGACACAGCCGCTTCCTCCACAAAGAGGTTTAATTTCGGTAGAGAACATCTATAGAGCCAGGGTGCGTTTGCTGAAGGTCATTCAACGAACGCCTCTGCTGGATAATTTTAACCTATCCGAGCTTTATGATTGCCATCTGCAGTTGAAAAGAGAAGATTTGCAGGTGGTGCGTTCCTACAAAATTCGAGGGGCCTATAATAAGATGTGTAGCCTTTCAGAGGAGCAATTGGCGAAGGGAGTGGTTTGTGCTAGTGCAGGTAATCATGCGCAAGGTGTGGCATTGGCTGCGCGTAAGCTTGGGATCAAAGCCAAAATCTACATGCCCAGTACTACGCCGCAGCAAAAGATTAAAAAGGTCCAGTTTTTTGGAAAAGAGCAGGTAGATATCGTACTGCAAGGCGACACTTTTGACGAAGCCTACCAACAGGCTATCGAAACGGCACGGGCATCCGAAAAAGCTTTTATCCATCCCTTTAATGATCTAGCCGTTATTGAAGGACAGGGAACGGTTGGTTTAGAAATCGTGGAAGAAGCCACTCAGCCTATCGACTATATTTTTGTGCCTATTGGCGGTGGGGGCTTATCTGCTGGTTTGGGAAGTTATTTTCGGCAGATGAGTCCTCAAACCAAAATTATTGGTGTGGAGCCAGAAGGGGCACCTGCTATGCAGCGTTCTATAGCGGCTAATCAATTACTTAGGCTGAAAAAAATCGATCCCTTTGTCGACGGGGCAGCCGTTCAGCAAGTGGGGTCCATCACCTTTGATATCTGCCGACAGGTTTTGGATGATATTGTATTGGTGCCAGAAGGTAAGGTCTGTTCCACTATCCTACAGCTGTACAATGAAGAAGCCATCGTTGCCGAACCCGCTGGTGCTTTAACCATCGCTGCGCTCCATCAATATCAGGACAAGATCAAGGGGAAACGAGTAGTCTGTGTACTTAGTGGTGGCAATAATGATATTACCCGCACAGAAGAGATTAAAGAGCGCTCCCTGCTCCATGAAGGCTTAAAACACTACTTCATCATTCGCTTTCCACAAAGGGCTGGTGCCCTACGCGACTTCCTCAATCACGTCCTCGGCCCTCACGATGACATCACTCATTTTGAATATACCAAAAAGCACAATCGGGATTCTGGCCCGGCAGTAGTCGGAATAGAGCTAAAGCATCGCCAAGACTATGAGGGCTTATTGCAAAGAATGATTCAACGTGGGATCAACTTTGAGACCTTAAATGACAATCCCATGCTTTTTGATATGCTGATTTGATCTAGCCTATAGGCATCGCCCACTCTGGGGCAGATGTAGGAATCAATTGCCGCAATTTCTTGATGAAAGGATGATAATGCACTTCCAGGGAATGGCGCTTGGAATTGATGAATTCGCGAGCGATTTGATCAGCTTCTTGTTGGGCGAGTTGGTGTAAATTGTTGGGCAGTTGGGTTCGGCCAGCGAGGAGGTTGGCGACCAGTTTGGCTTGATGATCGGAAATGGGCCAGACACAGCCTTGCGGTTGTACCAGTCCGATAAAAAACAAGTTTTGATGGTCAGGATGAATCATGCGCAGGTAAAGAGCAATGCGATTGGATTCGGAATAGTCGATAAAATCGGGATCAAAGAAAGGAAAAGCGATCTTATAACCTGTAGCTGCCAGGATCACATCAAAGGTCTCTTCTTGCCCATCGTCAAATCGCACCTTGTCTCCATTGATATTTTGAATGCCTTTTTGAGGAAAAATTTTCCCATGCCGAATTTTATACAACAACTCCGAATTCACTACGGGATGGCACTGGGTAATGGGATAATCGGGCGGAGTCAAACCATAGCTTTTGTAAGGTCCAATCTGCATATGCAAACTCATTTTAAGCAGTACATTTCGAATCTTCGCTGGAATCAATAAAGCCATTTCATTGAAGCTGTCTACAGGACGGCCCATCATAAATTTGGGGATAATATAATAGGGGCGACGCATACTAATACTCACCTTTTCAGCCACTCTACTAATTTCTACCGCACAGTCACAACCAGAATTTCCGGCCCCAATCACTAGTACTTTTTTATCGCGAAAGTCTTGATTGGTCTTGTAATCGTGGGCATGTAGATAAGTTCCTGTAAAGGAGCCAGGCAGTTTGGGATGGCGAGGAATCGCGTGATGGCCATTGGCGACGAGCAAGGCATCAAATAGTTCATCGCGACCATTGGCCAAAGTCAGTTGCCACTGCCCTTTATTTGTTTTGGCTACTTTCCTTACCGCTGTGTTGAATCGAATGTATTGTTCCAGACCAAAATGCTGGGTATAAGCTTGAAAATAGGCGAGTACTTGTCGGTGGGAGGGATAATCTGGATAATGCGCTGGCATCGGAAAATCGAGAAATTCCGACAAATTTTTGGAGGAGATGATGTGGGTGGTTTCGCAAACGCTAGAGTCCTTGGCGGTATAAATCCAATTGCCTCCAATTTGATCGTTTTTTTCATAGCAGACGATATTATTCAAGCCTGCTTGGAGTAGATTTTTGATGGAAGCCAGGCCAGAACAACCAGCTCCTATAATAGCGATTCGCGGATTTGATATCATGGTCTTTTTTTATCCATTAGGACTCAAAAAGC
>JBCBDH010000220.1:0-9092 GCA_038529855.1 Bacteroidota bacterium
AAGCCGTCAGAGGTTTTGGAGGTGTTTTAAAGACCAAGGAAGGCGAGCCATTTATGCATGAATACGATGAGCGGGGCTCATTGGCACCGAGAGATATTGTTGCAAGGGCCATCGACAATGAGATGAAAAAAAGGGGAGATGATTACCTCTGTCTCGATTGTACGCATTTGGATAAGACCGCTTTTGTTGCTCATTTTCCAACCATTTATGAAAAATGCCTGAGCTTGGGTATTGACCCTATGAAGGATTACATTCCTGTTGTTCCCGCCTGTCATTACATCTGTGGCGGGATACGGGTGGATGAATTGGGAAGGAGTTCGGTTAGGCATTTGTATGCCTGTGGAGAATGTACGTGTACGGGCTTGCATGGGGCCAATCGCCTGGCCTCCAATTCGCTATTGGAAGCGATGGTCTTTGCAGAGCGCATCCAACAAGATATTTTGAAGGAAATTGATGATAGCCCTTTTATGGATCATGTTCCCGATTGGAATGCCCGTGGTACAACAGAGCCAAAGGAGATGGTATTGATCACACAAAGCTGGAAGGAATTGAAGGAAATAATGAGTAGCTACGTAGGGATTGTACGGTCGAATGTTCGTCTAAAAAGAGCGCTAGATCGTTTGCATTTGCTCTACACGGAAACGGAGGCACTGTACAATAGCACCTCCATTTCCCCTCAATTGTGTGAACTTAGAAACCTGATTACTATATGCTATTTGATCACGACTTCGGCTAGGATGCGTAGGGAAAGCCGCGGCTTGCATTACACTACAGACTATCCCGCAAAACAGGGTTTTGTGGACGTGTCGATTATGTAATTAACTACGTCTAACCAAAGTATATTTTTAGGGCATCTAGAAAGGCTTGTTTTCGTCCTGCGGAAACATTGACATTGGTACCATCTTCCATCACGACATAGCCCCCTTTGCCTTTGATGTATTTGAGCAAGTGATCCATATTGATGGTAAAGGAGCGATGGATGCGAACAAATCGCGCATCTGCATTCAGCAAGCTTTCTAGGTCGCGGAGGGTTTTGCTGACCAATAGTTGTCGGCCACCCAAGAAGTGCAGGGTGGTATAATTCCCTTTGGCTTCCAAGCTGATTACATTGGCCACTTTCTCAAAGTGAATCCCTTCGAGAGTGGGTAGTGCAATCTTGCGTTGTACAGCTCTTGGACGTGGAGCAATAGCGGGGTTTAGATGGGGGGTATGACTGGTATACAGTGGACTTAGATTGTTACTGTTGACTTTTAAAGCGTTCATATTTTAAGTTTTGTAGATAGCGCCTATGAGGCGCTACGGGCGTAAAAAAATGCGGACAAGTTTAATTGTTGTCTATTGCTTAGTGTAATATTACGACCCTATCGCAGCTCGAACAATCCTAAATCCCTTGATATGTCAGTTTTCTAAATTTCGCCGAAAATGGTATAATCCGAGTCATTTCTGCTAATTTCAGGACATATTAGCTATATTCCCATTCAAATAATCGGGGTATGCCCAAAACGCCATCCAATAAACTTTTTAACCTCATCAAGTCGCTTTCCGGCTCGGAAAAACGCTATTTTAACCTCCACGTCAAGAATGCCAGATCAGATAAAGTCAATAAATACCTACAGCTTTTTGAGGCGATTGATGCCCAGGAGGAATATGATGATGAGGCCCTACGACGACTCATCTATGCTGATGAACCCATCCAAAGTCGCAAATTTTCAGAGCTAAAAGCCTACCTCTACGAACTCGTTCTGAAAAGCTTACAGGGCTTTGATGAGAAGTCTTCTATTGATTTTCGGCTCAAGGGTTTTTTGCAAAGTGTGCGGGTGCTTTACAAGCGATCACATTATGAAGAGGCCAAAGAATTACTGCAAAAAGCTAAAAAGCTGGCCCTGAAATACGAGGCTTTTCACCTGCTGGTAGAAATCCTCAATTGGACCAAACAGATTGCCTATGCCCAGGCGGATATTCCTTTTTTGGATAAGGAGCTAGAGCATATTGATCAGGAGGAAAGGGTCTGTATGGAGCACCTGCAAAATATTTCGGCCTATAAAAATATCTTTTATCGGATCATGATCAGCATCCGAAAAGACTCCTTGTTGCGCAGCGAGGAGAAGATTACCAAACTGGATGCCGTGATGGATCACCCCTTGCTCAGCGACATCAGCCAGGCGCGGTCGCATCGAGCCAAGATCATTTACTATCGAACCTACGGGCTTTATTACATCTCGATTTTGCAATACGACAAGCTGTATCAAGTCAGCAAAGAGGCGATCGAATTAATGGAATCCAAACCCTATTTGCTCAAGGAAGATGTGTCAGAATACATCTCTGCACTGAGTAATTTTGCCTTTTGTTGTGGTTTGTTGGAGCGTTATGAAGAGGTGCGGGCCTGTCTGCGAAAATTCAAAGCCATTCGACCCAATACTCGCAATGACGAACTGCGCATCCATATCGAGTACTACTCCAAAACCTTTAATTTATGCATATTTACTGGGGAATTTGAAGAAGCGGAGCGTGCATTGATCGAGCACGAGCGAGAGATGAAGGGTTTTGATCAAAGCCTGTTTGAACGAGGCCGTTTCTATTTTCAATACTTTTATATTCATTTTGGCATTGGCAATTACGACAAAGCTCTACACGACCTCAACCGCTGGCTCAATATGCCCCGCAGCATTGAGCGGCAGGACCTACAGAGTTTGGCTCGTATTCTGAATCTGATTATCCATTTTGAAATGGGTAATGTCCTGCTCCTCGACTACATCCTTCGCTCCACCTATCGCTTTCTACGCTCCCGCAATCGCATCTTTGAATTTGAACGGCGGGTACTCAATTTTATCCGAGAGTCGAATAAAATCAAAACGGGCAAAGAACTACGCAGTGCCTTTATTCAACTAAAAACAGATTTTGAGGAATTGGCCAATATTCCTTCAGAACGCGTGATGTTTCAATATTTTGACTTCATCGCTTGGCTGGAAAGTAAGATTACAGGAGAAGCTTTTGATCGAGTGGTAAAACAGCGGTTTCGGGATAGGCTGCAAAAGAAAGGACAGCCAGGCGCATAAACTAAGACATCTCACGGAGGACAGATGGGCCTCGGTGAGATGCGGCTAGTCTAATGTATAGACTTAGATCAGTTGTTAAATCACTTATGAGGAAAGGCAAAGCTACTAACGCCCCTTCTTTAAATCAGAGCTGGTCACTTGACGAACGGCGATATTTGAAAGACCACCAAGCGTAACAGAACTGCTAACCACTTCGACTAGCTGCGATTTGTGATCGGTCCAGTTACCACCCAAGCCATTCAAGATATTCAAGCGGTCCTTATAATCAATTCCGCCTTTTGCCGTTTGGAGCTCTCGCTGATCAAGAGAGGTGACAAAACTATTTACCTTTAAACTAGATAGTGTAAATTTCTTTTTAGCCATAACATACCTTTTAAATGAGATGATTCCTCTAATTTAAGTTTTAGTTGGAAAGCAGTAAATCCAAAAAAAGGGAAAAGTCAGTTTTCTAAATCAAAAATTCTGCGCTCGATGATTGGAATACAATAAAAATACGGCTTTTAGGCCGAAAAGGCAAAGATATGGATGGCTCATCATAGGCGAAAAGCCCCTATTTCATCAGCTTCCCGACATACTTAAACAAGATTCGGCGAATGCTGAAAAAGTCTTTTTCCAATTGCTCATTGCCATACAAGGAGGTATTGGCCATGATGTAGAGTCCAATATTTCCCTGAGTGGTAAACAAGGTATAACTCAATACGCCTGGATCTGCTCCATTGGCCCCAATATTATCCCCTTCCTTATTAACATTCCACATAAACCCTTTGGAGGTTTCAAATTTGGCATTGGGGAAGTGGGCTTCTATGAGTTGATTACTCATCATTTCCCGATAGGAATCTTGACTCAAGAGCTTACTTTCTCCAGCCAGACCTTTGATCATTTCCATCAAATACTTACCAAAGTCTGATGCATTGGTGATGAGTCCACCGTCGGGGTAGGTGATGAGTTGGTAATGGGGTACCTGTTGGCCATTGGACAGATAGAGCGAAGCCAGCAATTTGCTATCGGCCTGCTGAAGCTGCCAAGTGGATTGATTCATTTGAAGCGGATCAAGCACAAGACTTTGGATGTATTGATCAAATGATTCCTCCGCGACTTGTTCGATAATATAGGCGAGCAGTGTAGCGCCAGCATTGGTGTATTGGTACTGCGTACCAGGAGCTGTATCGGTAAAATTACTTTCTGCATACCACTGTCCTTCGGGATGGTAGATATGTCGAAGGAATTGCGCCATACTCATGGCTTTATTGCGATTGTAGATTTCGTAGTATTCGAAATATTCGTCAGGGAGGTCTTCGGGTTTGAAATTTGTAGGTTCACTGAGTAGGTAGGAATATTCGATGAGCATATCGTCTTTCCCATCGGTCAGGCCAGAGGTATGACAGGCCAATTGGCGAATGGTCATGGGGGTATTGGGAAATTGGGGATGTTGTATTTTAAAAGGGAGGTATTTATTGATGGACTCGTCTAAGTCGATCTTTTGTTCTTCCACTAATTTCATTAGGGCAAAGGCGATGAAGGTTTTGCTGATGGAGCCGATGTTGTGGAGGCTTTGATCGGTGTAGGGGCTTTGGCTATCTACATCGGCGAAGCCAAAGCCATTTTTGTACAATAGGCGATCTTTGGAAACCAGCGCCACGGAAAAGCCAGGGAGATCAGAATTTTTGGCGAGGTCTTGTAATTGTTGCGTGATGGTATCGCGATAATTTTGTGCGGGAAGGGTGGTGAGGGCTAGTAGGCTGATGATGAGTAAGAGCACTTTTTTCATAGTTTAGGGTTTGTTGTTTTTTTAAAGACTTTGGTTTATAGGGAAGGTTGGAAAGTTGTCGGAGTGAATTGGCTCACTCCGACAATGCGGGAGCGCACGACAATGCGGGGAGCGCAGTTTGATTCTCTTAGTGATAAGTATAGCATTCGGCCTTGCCCCTTATGATTTTCGCATTTGTTTAACATGGGTCTTCCTTTTCCAAACGATGAAAAGAGAGCAAAAAATCTTGACGAAATAAACTCCCTCTGGTCAGATAGTATTTCGTCGGGCCTTCCCGCGCTTGAGGTAGGCTGCCCTTCGGTCAGCCTTTTAAAGTGAATGCTGGTTTTATTATATAGGGTGTTCCATAGACTGGCATTTACTCCTCTCCTAAAACCTCTGGCAAAGCCTTAATCAATTCCCAAACCAAGCCCGATTCATAACCTTTTCGAATAGCAAAAGCTGCCAATTTAGCATTGCGTTTAAAAACCTCCTTTTCCTTTAGCAGCCTGCCTTTTTTGCGCAAAAGCTGATCCAGCGTTTGGCGATAGTCTTCCTCTTCGATTTCCTCCATGGCTTTTCGGAGGCAGTAGTCGGATATTTGGCGTTGTTTGAGCTCTCTTCGGATGCGGATGCGGCCCCAGTGTTTGAAGCGAAATTTGCCGCGGGCATAGGAGCGGGCGAAGCGTTCTTCGTTGAGAAAATTATCCTCTATCAGATCGGCCATGATCCATTCCAAATCATCGCCATAGACGCCAAGGTCCAGGAGTTTGCTGCGTACTTCCTGGTGGCAGCGGTCTTGGTAGGCGCAGTATTTTTGCAATTTGGCCAAGGCCTTTTCGCGGCTGATATAGGTCGATTTTCTTTTGGTCAACTTTAACTTTGTGTAAAAAAATGCTTTCAGATGTGGAAAAAACGTGGCTTTTCCCTTTTTTTATCGTCACAAATATACAAACACAACATTCATTATTTCACTGAATCCCAAGACCGTGGATGCTGTCCGTTAAATGCAGGATGAGCCAATCGGTCTTTTTGCTACGAGGGATTCTCAAAAACACGCAACTTTATTATGGAGAATTACATGGCACAGATCACCGAAATGCTGGTCCTATATGCACCCAAAGTAGTCGGTGCTATTCTAACCCTAATTATCGGTTTTTGGATCATTGGTGCAATCACCAATTCCGCAAAGAGAGCGATGGCCAATCGCAACATCGACGAAACCATCCGTCCCTTTTTAGCTTCCTTAATCAGTGTTGGCTTGAAGGTGATGCTATTGTTGAGTGTCGCTGGAATGTTTGGGGTAGAGACTACCTCTTTTGTCGCTATTTTTGGTGCGATGGCCTTTGCCATAGGGATGGCTTTGCAAGGTAGCCTTGGGCATTTTGCCAGCGGGGTATTGCTATTGGTTTTCAAGCCTTACCGCGTGGGAGATTTGGTGGATCTGGGCGGAAGCGTAGGCGTAGTCCAGGAAATTCAGGTATTCAATACCGTACTACTCACACCAGATAACAAGAAAATCATCATCCCCAATGGCGTAGTGACCAGCGGCGTTATCACTAATATCTCTGGCCAAGGTGAAATTCGCGTTGACATGACCTTTGGCATCGGCTATACTGACGACATCGACAAGGCCAAAAAAGTCATGCAATCCGTAGCGGATAGCTGCCCACAAGTCCTCAAAGAAAAACCTGTGGATATCTTCGTTGCCGAACTCGCTGACAGCTCCGTCAACTTCGTCGTTCGCCCCTGGTGTAAGAGCGAACAATACTGGGACGTCTATTTCTATATGCACGAAAACATCAAAAAACAATGCGATGCCAATGACATCAACATCCCCTTCCCACAAATGGATGTCCACGTCAACAACCTACCCGCTACCTCAAACTAAGGATGACCCACATAATGGGAATCATTTTCAAAAAAGCGGGGTTAGGCTTGCAGGGGGCAAGTCAAATATGTAAATTTGCATGCTTTCCTAGTAAAGCGGGCCTATAGCTCAGTTGGTTAGAGCATCTGACTCATAATCAGAGGGTCCCAGGTTCAAGTCCTGGTGGGCCCACAATAATAAAACGCAAGCCCTTAACTATCAATTAGTTAGGGGCTTTCTAGTAAATCAGTTGTCGTTTTTGTGCCGCTTTTCTTTGATTTACCCCTATTCTCCATACTTTTAGCTTTGCCTAAATACTTATTTACCCCCCCCTCTAAATTTTACTATTGTCCTTTTGACTAATGATCTAGCCAGGATTATGGTTAATACTGACCACGCGGTACATCACAGGTGAAAATTCTGGACAGTCACAACAATCCTTACAGCTGAGTCACACAGCCAAATATAGTCACGACGTTTGTGATAAATCTGTCACGGTATGGATTGGCGCTGGATCACGGGATTGCTCCTGGATAGGTCATATTAAATGCCTGAGCTTGGTCATACTATTTTAAGCGAACTAAAGATCCATAGGGGGGGCAAATCCGTCATTTTTCTTTTAACCAGTGTGCGGCCTATCGCCATCAGTCGGAAGGCCAGGTAAGTTAAAGCCTATCTTTGTTTGGCCAGCTGGCAAAGTAACGGTTTTCGGTAAACGATATACGTTGAGGGTGACTGGATAAGGCAATGGCTGATCGGCTACGATTTCGCCTATTACCGTCGATCCTGTGTAATCAACCACAATCAGCGAAGAAAAACCAATCATGTTACCGAAATAGCTAATCTTCTTTTCAAATTGATTAAAATTCTCAGATCCACCATTAGGATTAGGGATAAAATCATTCAAGACATAATCGGAATATATACCATTGGTCAGGTTAATCTCTATCTGGATAGATTCCATGCTAGGTACAGAACCGGGTTCTCCACCATAGTGAATTTCTAATGTAGTCTCAGCCATAATAGTTATTTTTTGTGGTGATTGAAAGGGGTTAAAAATATCCTAATAAAGGTATGTTTTCTCAATGAATGGAAATAGCGTATTTATACCTGTTTATTGGTATAAGTAGTGGGGTTAAATTATCAATAAGCTATTCTTTGAGCTATGTCAAAACAAGACTAAAGCATAGACTGATAAGAAAAGGCGTCGTCTTGTTTCACCACAGCAAATAGCTTATCAATAATTCTTTATGCCTGCTCATAAACCACTGCCGCATTACGATATTCAAAAAGCAGATTATACCCTTCTGCTTTAAGCTGATAACTTTTGATTACTTGCTAGGCATTGCCAAGGAGGACTAAGAAGAGTAAGCGGGATATCAGCAGTGAATGTTTCATTGATTGGCGTTTTGAAGTTTAGCTTTTAATTGTTGGACGATATCCAGGTAGGCTTGTTCTTTTCGTAGTCCTTGGAGGGCTTCATCAGTGGTGATCCAGTTCAGGTCTTCATAGCCCAGTTCAATGGCTTTAGCTAAATGATCCAATGCGATGTTCGCTTCTCCTTTTAGTACATAATACAAGGCCCAACCCCTTTGAACTAAACCATGATTGGGTAGTAGCTTTTCCAATTGCTCAAAATGAGCTTTGGCTTTATTTAGATCGCCAGATTTAGCATAGGCCATACCAGTGTTATTCAGATAAACTGCTTCTGAAATGCCTTGTCCCTGAAAGCTTTTTTTGTAATGAGTAATCGCTTTTTTGTAATCAGCCATGTAATAATAGCACAGAGCGATGCTGTTTTGTAGGGTTGCATTATTGGGGGTGTAGATTAATACACTATCATAATCAGATAGCGCTTGTTGGTAGTTTCCTTTTTGGCGATATTGATCTCCTCTTGATTCATAGTATAAGGCAAAGTGTTGCTTAAGGCTATTCAGATAAGGGTGATTCGAAGGAAGTTTCTTTCTAAGAATAGTTTCTGCTTTTCGCTCATAGATAATAGCGATATTATATTCCTTTAGTTGATAATAAATAGAACTCAAATTATGATAAGAGGTAGCGATACTGGGATGATTGGGTTCCAAGACTTGTTTTATAATTGCAATGTCTTTTAGTTGAGCAGTGAGTGCTTTTTCATAATCACCCAAATCTTGATAGATTAAGGCTAAGTTGTTATAAGAAGTAGCGATACTGGGATGATTAGGTTCCAAGACTTGCTCTCTAATCTTTAGGGCTTTTAGTTGAGCGGTGAGTGCCTTTTCGTAATCTTCCAAATCTTTATAGATACTAGCTAAGTTATTATAAGATTGTGCTACATGAGGATGATTAGGTTCCAAGACTTGCTCTCTAATCTTTAGGGCTTTTAGTTGAGCGATGAGCGCCTTTTCATAGTCCCCCAAATCTTGATAGATTAAGGCTA
>JBCBDH010000221.1:0-9089 GCA_038529855.1 Bacteroidota bacterium
CCGAGCGCTTTGGGCTTTCGCAGCTCCATCAGTTGCGGGGCCGAGTGGGGCGAGGGGCGGAGCAGTCCTTTTGCATTTTGATGTCGAGCTTTAAACTCACTAATGATGCCCGAGAACGCATCAATACGATGGTGCGAACCAATAATGGATTTGACATTGCCGAGGCGGATTTAAGATTGCGTGGGCCAGGAAATATCGAAGGCACACAGCAGAGTGGTTTGTTGAACTTCCGCATTGCGGATTTGGCGCGTGATGGGCGCATCCTACAAGCAGCCAGAGAAATTGCGGCCCGCATTTTGGATGATGATCCTCAATTGGAGCGCCCTGAACACCAGGGAATCCAGTACTATTTGACTCGACATGCTAAAAAATTGCGCATCTGGAGTCGGATCAGCTAAATTTCGCCTTAAGGCAAAGGGCATATAGGATAAAACTTTTACTTTTGGGGCATGTTTATCGGAAAAGGACGTCATTCTGCGCTTCAATGCCGTACTTTATTAGTTTGTTAACAAATCTCCGCATTTTAATTGCGTTTTAAAGGGAAAAATGGACAATATGAAATATGGAACTGTCATTAACCACGCCTTTTTATTGCTGATTGCACTGCTTTGCTGTCAGTCGATACTGCAGGCCGGCTGTATGACTTCCAATTCAAGCACGTCAAAACCCATTGAAGGCTTTTTAGTAGATGGCCCTTATGTTTTTTACAAAAAGGGGAAGGTCTTCGTCAAGAGCCTGAAACTCATCAATAATTCCTACAAAGTCATCATCGATGAGTACGATTCCATTGACGATATCAAGAGTCTTAGCTGTGAGATGGACAGCAAAGCCAAACTGATATTTGATATTAAACTTCGCAAGGAACACAAGCCACCGCCATCTATTTACGAAGCGCCAGAAAAGTTATTCGCCATTTCTGATATCGAAGGAAACTTTGGAGCCTTTGTTAGAAGTCTCAGAGGTAATGGCGTCATCGACACTGAGTTTAATTGGTCCTATGGCAAAGGACATTTGGTATTGAATGGCGATTTTTTTGACCGCGGTGTCAATGTCACAGCCTGTCTGTGGTTGATCTACAAACTGGAGCAACAAGCAGAAGACGCTGGTGGTATGGTCCATTTCATCATTGGCAATCACGAGGAGATGAACCTCAGAGGCGATATGCGTTATGTGCGCAATAAGTACAGGATGGTGGCCAAAAAATTTAATGTACCCTACAAACAACTGTATAGCAAACACACTGAATTAGGCCGCTGGCTGCGCTCTAAAAATGTGATTGAACGCATTGGCAAAACGATCTTTGTACACGGAGGACTCAGCCCCCGTTTGTCAAATAATAACCTCCATTTTGCTGAAATCAATAAAGTAGCCCGATCTTATTACGGCACAGATAAGTGGAAGATCAAAGAGAAAGGTGGGATTGCCCAACTCGTATTTGGCAATTACGGCCCAATGTGGTACCGCGGTTATTTTAGCGATGGACTCAACCAACGCGCCCTCGACAACATCTGCGCAAAATACAATGCCGAGCAAATTGTTGTTGGCCATACCATCGTCAATGACATTAGTACGCTGTTTAATAAACGCATCTACGCAATTGATGTAAAGCACAGCGCAAAACTAGAGCAAAATAGCGGCAATGCCCTATTGATTCGAAATGGAAATATCCATCAAGTCAATGCCAAGGGGCAGCTAGATGAAATCCGCCCTTTGAATACCACCAATACCATGATGGTATTTAAAGCGATCAAGGAAAATAAACCCAATGAGCTCCAACGATTCCTGGAAGGCGGGCACAACATCAATGGCTACTACTCCAATGAAAAGTTCACACTGATTCACTATGCCATCAAATGTGGAAACATCTCCATGCTCCAACTCCTAATCGACAAAGGAGCCAATCCCAATCGCTTTTTTGGGGATAAGACCGCGCTGATGTTCGCCATCAAAACAGGCTCACTGTCAGCCGTTGAATGCTTGCTCAAGAATGGAGTAGATGTAAATGTAGAAAACTACCGACAAAAAACGGCCCTCTACTATGCGGCCAAATACGGCGATCTGTACATGGCTCAAATGCTGGTTAATGCAGGGGCAAAACTCGATCATAAAGATCATAAAAGCCGTACACCACTGGCCTATGCGATCGAAAATAACAACCAACCTGTCGTCAATTATCTGAAGAGTTTAAAGTAGTTTATTTCTTTCCTTATCCCTCATTTTAGCTTATTCTTCTGTACCCATTTTGTTAATGCGAAGTTGGAGCGCTAATCCCTTCTTTCCCGCTTCTAATTTCCGAGCTTTTTAGTAACTTTCTTGTACATACTATATAGAAAGCTCAAAATAACCCAAAAATGAAACAACACTTAACTAAAGAAGAAAGCCAACTCAGCCAACCCACAGGTATCCATTTTCATTTTTTTCTAGACAAAGCGCGCTTACTTCCCCTGTTGAATGATCCCATTGCTGCTGGCATTCGCATTTCTTTTGGTGAGCAGAATGGACAGCGTTCTTTCCTCACCACGGCCGCGAATTCCTCGGATATGGATGACGAAGATTTACAGTATGTAGCACTAGGGGTTGAAGAACCCGGATTCGATAATTTTAGGGAGGCCAGCAAGATCAAAAGCCAGCCCATCAACTTCTTTAATACACAACTAGATGGGATGACAGCCTCTAATACCATCTTTCATCCCACAAGTGCCGAAAGCAGCCCTCCTCCTGGATTCCTCCCTAATAGTCCCTCCGCCTGGTTTAATAGGGAAGATGTACTTGATTTATTAAATGTACCCAATAGCGTAGGACTGCGTATTTTTCCTGGCACGGTAGGTATACTCGATAGCCATTTAGGCTTAAAAATAGCGATGATGTCAGGCGAAGAAGCAACAAATGACTTGGTGGTCTTTCCAACACTAATTATGATTAGTGTAGATGAAGCGGGAAAAGACCTTGGAACCAATAATAGCGAATTTGCCAATAAACCCTATGTCTTGAGCCTCCTGCCCTGTCCGCCCAAATGCGGATCTGGGGACACAACTGCACCTCCTCACTCAGAGGAGGAACAGGAAGAAAGCTAATCCAAGCCTATGACAAGATCTTGCTTTTTTGTAGGAAATCCTTGGTTCCCAAAAGGCTGGCTAGGTATCCTTTGGCTGGTCTTTTGCACATCACTCAACGCTCAAATCCCCAGACTCACCTTCAAACATCTTTCTCAAGAAGATGGCCTTTCCCAAGGCATTAATGCTTATGTTTTTAAGGATTCCAAGGGCTATATCTGGATTAGTTCGCTGGATGGGGTCAATCGCTTTGATGGCAAACAGATCAAGACCTATCGCGCGAGCAATGATGGCGAATCTGGTCCTGCCAGCGACCAATTGATCTCTGGCAATTTTTTTGAGGACCAGGCCAGCAATCTCTGGTATACCAGCCATACTTCGATCCAATGCTATGACCGCAGTACTGACGCTATCCGCACTTTTCAGCTTCAAAATGAGCGGAGCGAGTGGATAAGGGCCGATTATTATGGTTTTTACTTTGATGGCAAAGAACAGCTGTGGGTTCGCATCTTAAGCCCTGATACAACTTATATTTATCGCTTTGATACCCGCGATCATTCGCAGGCCTTGATGTTTAGTAGTCCTAGAGTGAGGGGACAGCGATATACGGTCATTGCAGATGCGCAGCAAGAGGTACAACAAATCATCGCTACGCTCATCATCGAGGAAGGGAGCTTTAAACCTGGTATGGAAATCCTGAACTGGTCAGATAAAAGTATTCAGGCTTTTTACCAAACAAATGGCCCTAGCCAACGTGCCCTCCAAACCCACAATGCCTATGTCGATACTGATCAAAGTATTTGGTTGACCAGCCCAGAAGGGGTATTTCGTCTCCATCCAGAAAAGGGCAGCTCTAAGTCCTATTCCAAATACAAAGGACAGGCTATCAAAAATACCTGGTCCATTATTCCCTACACCGACCAATATCTGCTGGTCTCAACTGGTAATTTAGGGATTTTGCTCTTTGACAAGGCCAAGGATGCCTATACCCAAGATTTTCGACATCAACCTCAGCTCCCTAGTAGTCTTCGCGATAATAAAGTCAATGAATTGTATTTGGATGATCACGAAAATCTTTGGGTATCTATCTGGAACAAGGGGCTGGATTATGCTAATCTGCGCAAGAATAAATTCAACAGCTTACTTGGTGAACCTGGCGAAGAAAAAAAGATTTTTTCCATTACTGAACTCCCCAATGGCGATATGCTGTGTGGGACGACCATGGCACATGGAGTCTATCGCTTTGATGCACAAAAAAACCTAGTACAGCAAATTCCCATCCTTCCTCTTGATCCTCAATTATCCATTGCCCCATCCACCCATATGCGTTTTCTATTTGCCGATTCCAAGGGGCGCATCTGGTTGTTGTATCAACAATATTTGGCCCTTTACCAGGAAGGGCAGACCCAATTCCAAACTGTTCTCCAAGCAGAAGGAGTCTTGCGACATATGCTAGAACTTGACGATGGGCGGATCATCCTATCTGCTACGGAAGCTGGAATTTACCTACTGGATACCGAAAAATTTGAGCTAAAACCCATAAAAGGACTGCCCACTTTCCAATCGGAAATTTATGCGATGTACAAAAGTCGGTCTGGACATTTGCTTTTGGCAGAAAACGGAGAAGGGCTTCAGCTCTTAAGACCAGAAGGCGAGAATTGGCAGATGGAAAAAAGCATTCCAGGTTTGGGCAACTGTATGGATTTTTGGGAGCCACCAGATCGCGAGGAGATTTGGATCGCCTCCTCAACGGGTCTCCTTTGCTTAAATGGTCCGCAATTTAAGGTGACCAGAATCAATCAAGCGGGGATGGCCAGTGAATGGTTTTACAGTATATTACCAAGTAGGGATGGCGATTTGTGGCTGAGTTCAAATAATGGCTTGGTTCGCTATAATCCAGCAACAGAACAGCATCATCGCTACAAAAAGATTGACGGGTTACAAGGTAATGAGTTTAATAATAATGCCTTTTGCCAAAGCTCCAATGGGGAATTATGGTTTGGCGGATTCAAGGGCGTCAATGTTTTTCATCCAGAAAAAATCGAACCACTTCCCTATCTACCCAATATCCAAATTACCCACCTCACCGTCAACGATGAAGAGGAGCAAAAGCGATATCTAGGCAACTGGTCTTTGGAGCATCCTATCCGTTTTGCCTATTCAGAAAATACCCTTTCTTTTGACTTTGTCGCATTGGAGTATAGCGATGTAGAAAAAAATCAGTTTCGGTATCGGATGAAGGGTCTGGATAAAGGTTGGGTAAATGGCAGTAATCGAGGCTTTGCGAGGTATGCCAATATGCCTCCAGGTGAATATGCCTTTGAACTTAGGGCCTCCAACTCAGATGGACTATGGCAAGAATCGCCCCGCCGCCTATCCGTTATTATCGCCAAACCCTTCTGGCAAGAATGGTGGTTTTATCTCCTCTGTTTATTGCTCATTTCTGCATTGATCTATGCCATTTTCCAATATCGCCTTCAGCAGGCCCTCAAATTGGAACGCATGCGCGTCAAAATTTCCAGTGATCTACATGATGATGTCGGAGGTCTATTATCTGGGCTAGCCATGCAATCCGAGCTATTGGAGTTGAGTGTATCTGAGCAACACAAGACTAAACTCAGACACATTAGCGAGCTAAGCCGTTCGGCCATGTCGAGAATGCGAGATACGGTATGGGCCATTGATGCCCGCAAAGATAAGATTAAAGACCTGATCGATCGAATGCGCGATCATGCCAATGAACTCCTCGTCCCCAAAGACATTCATTTTGACCTACAAGTCCAACAGCTCAATATAGAGCAAAAGCTCTCCGCTAATTATCGCCAGAATATCTACCTCATCTACAAAGAAGCCATCACCAATATTGCCAAACACTCCAATGGGCACTTGGTAGAGGTACAGTTAAACAAAAAGGGAAAAGGACTGGAAATGCTTATCCGCGACAATGGCCAGATCGACCCAAGCAAGATCAAAAGCAGTGGTTTGGGGCTATCCAATATGCAGATGCGTGCGGAGCAGATTGGAGCTATATTCAATTTTTTTCCAGAAAAAGATGGGTTTAAAATTCGATTGAATATCGAGCGTTTGGATTGAGTCTAGCTCAGCAGCATATCAATAATCCAACTTCAAATACCCTGAGTGATAATTCCCTTTCCCATCGTGGAAGACATAATAATAGGTATAGTCGCTGGATAGGGGTTCGCCAGTGGTGGTATCGCCTCGCCAATCGTTTTTATAATTTTCTTCAAAGAAAACCTCTCGGCCAGCGTAGTCAAAAATGGCGAGTGAATTATTGGGATAATTTTCAATACCCTTGATGATAAAAGTATCGTTGACGCCATCATCATTAGGAGAAAAACCACTGTAGATAGTCAGTGATTCACACAGGATTTCAACGGATACCTCGATCGTATCTGTTTGATTGTCTCGTTCGATGATGTAGGAAAAAGCATCTACCTCCTCACAAATATCCTGATCAGGGGTATAGACAAGGGCGAAGTCAGTACCTAGCCGAAGCATACCCATCTGGGGTTGCTCCAAGATGGAGACTCTCTGTAGATCTTCACTTTGACTATGCTCGCTTAGGGCTTCAAAAATCAATTCCTTATTGCGAACAACGACGTGGTTCTTTGCCTTTAGGGAGCTAATTTCCCAGCTAATGCGATAAGCGGGTTGCCATTCGCCAGGCGTTTTACCATTGGCCATCAGCGTTGTTGCACTACATGCCCAAAAAAGAATCATCACCAGAAATAGATCTTTTAGCTGTATCATGCCGAATAAAAGTTGAGTTTGCGATGTTTGATATTTATTTGCTTGGGTGTTGATGCCCAGGGGAGCATGAAACAGGAAAGTTCATATGCCTTTCCAAAATGGACTTTGTGAGGGAGGGTTTTTCGATCAATTGCCTAAGCAAATTTTTCAGAAAAAGCCCATTTTAAGCTATACACGTCAAATTATATACCAAACTCAAATTCCCTAGTGCCTGTGACAAGACAAAAGCCCATATAAAGACCAGCAATAATTGATAAATTATTGGTACTCATAATTTTGCATATCTTACCCTACTTATGAGCTCAATAATCCTTTCTTGGCCTTCTTGTGTAAAAGGCTGGGCACTTTAAATCTTGGTCCATGCAGCTTTTCGTAGTGGCGACAGCGGTCGATAAAAGCCTCCAGACCATAGTCATTGACAAACTGCAAAACGCCCCCTTTGTAAGCGGGGAAACCCCAACCATATATGCTGCCTAGATTCGCCTCTGCGATGGAATGAATAATACCTTCCTGCAAACACCAGACGGCTTCAATCACCTGAGCAAATAAAAAGCGCTCTCGCAGCTCATCCAGCTCAAAGGTTTGTTTCGAGTTGGGATAATGAATGGCCAAATCTCCCCAAAGCTGACGACCTGTGGGGCTGTATTCGTAAAATCCTGCTCTTTTTTTACGCCCAGGACGTTGGTGCTCGTCAAGCATTTGTTGGAGCACATTGGCGGCAGGATGTTCAATATATTTGTTGCCGTATTGTTTGGCCGCTTGGTTCTCGTACGTCAGCACCATATCAAGCGATAGGTCATCGGCCAGCGCAAGGGCCCCTTTAGGCATCCCCAATTGGATACCTACATTTTCAATTAAAGCTGGTGAATAGCCTTCTGCAAGCATCTGAATGCCTTCAAGGATGTAGGTATTCTGAACCCTGGAAATATAAAAGCCCCAGGTATCTTTTACGATAATCGGTATTTTCCGAATGGCCCGTACAAAATCAAAAGCCCTCGCGATTGTTTCTTCAGAGGTCTTCTTACCGCGAACCACCTCTACCATTGGTACTTGCTCAACGGGCACAAAGAAGTGCAGGCCAACATAATTTTCGGGGCGAACCGAAGCCTCAGCTAGCTCCGTAATTGGAATAGATACCGTATTACTGGCAAATAGCGCATATTCATCCATATAAGCCTCCGCCTCCTTGGTCACTTTGTTTTTGACATTGGCATTTTCGAAAACTGCTTCGAGTACGATATCGCAATCCTGAAAATCCGCAGAAGTCTCCGTCGTTTGAATCCTTTGCAATAACTGGCGTTTATCTTCCTCCCGTATTAATTCCTCTTTGACTTTAAAACCCAGTTGGCGAGCCACATTTTCCTTTCCACGCTCTGCAATGGATTTAGAAACATCTTTCAAAACAACCTTTAAACCATTGAGCAAACAAGCAACTGCAATTCCCGAACCCATCATTCCTGCCCCAATGATTCCCACTCTTTTGGGTCGAAATTTTCCAAAACCCTTGGGCCGCATTTCTCCCGATTTGATCGCATTGAAATCGTACCAAAATGTTTTGGTCATGTTTTTGGTCTCCTTGCGGAGCAACAACTCTGCAAAATGGCGACTTTCAATTCGACAAGCCGTATCAAAATCAACTTTAGAGCCGTCCACTAAGGTTTTGAGGATAGCGCGGGGAGCAGGGTAATTGTGATTAGCCTCGCGGCTGAGTTGGGCGGTGAAGCCCTGAATAATCTCTCCCACCTTTGGATCACGAGCAGAACCTCCTGGAATACCCCCTTCCTCCGTATCCCAACGGCGGCGCCCTTCCCGAGTCTTGCGCAACCAGTTTTTGGCCTTTTCCAACATCTCCGCTTCGCTCTCCGCCAATTCATCAATAATCCCCGCCTTGAAAGCAGGACGGGGCCGAAAGCGTTGGCCACTACTCAGAATGGGAAAAGCGCCTTCGATCCCCAATAACCACATCAGACGAATTACCCCTCCATTTCCAGGCATCAAACCCAGCGTTACCTCTGGCAGCCCCAAGCGAATATCTGGCCGATCAACGACTACCCTATGATGACAGGCCAAAGCCAACTCAAAACCCGTTCCCAGGGCATTGCCATTAATGGCTGCGACAACAGGCACCCCTGGTCGTTCCAGGTCGCGATAAATCTTCTGTAAAAATTGAGAATGCTGGAAAATGGCTTGTGCTGATTGATTGTGATGTAGATAATCCAGATCGCCTCCAGCCAAAAAAGACTTTTTAGCAGAGGTGATTATCAG
>JBCBDH010000222.1:0-9080 GCA_038529855.1 Bacteroidota bacterium
CACCTCGATATCGTTGCTTTAACAGATGTGGTCGTTTATGAGTTTTATAAAAAGGACTTGGATGCGCTGAGCCATGCTTTTCCCAAATTTGAAAAGCTGGGGCGAATGATTGCAGAACGCGCTTTTTTATTTGCGGTTGATCGCTTACAGAACATGCAGACAAAAAATTTGCGACAGCGCTATTTAGCCTTAATCGAACAGCATCCCGATTTCTTTTTGTCCTTTCCCCAAAAGCACATCGCATCTTACTTAGGCGTAACGGAACAAAGCTTAAGTAGAATAAAAAACCAATAGTCTCCATTTCTTAACAAATGTGAATGCCTGCTAAGGGATAAGATCAGATATTTACGATCAGTTAAAATAGTAGGATAATGGTTTAGGATCCAAACCACTCCCAAGCTTTAATGGATACCAAAATGGATTTGGGGCAAGCCCAAATCACTTCCTTTTATGTATAATAATTTGATCCAATGAATCTAATTGATGTAAAAAAATCATGGAGATGGACTTGCTCTATCCTGACCTTAGCCAGCTTATTCGTACTCAACTGGACCCTGTCCAGCCATGCGCCTCCCCCCTTTACCCCATCTTTCAAAAAGGCAAAGAAAAGCACGCATAAAATTCCCAAAGGCCAAAAATATACTTTTGGTTATCTAAGTGTTTTGGAAAACAGAAGCAATCCCAATAGCCAAATCATCCAACTGCCCGTATACATCTTCAAAAGTAGAAATCCCAATCCCCAGCCCGATCCCATTATTTATACGGTTGGTGGACCAGGCGCCAGCACCATGCGCTCTGCCCAATACATGAAATACTATCAATACCTCGATGACCGAGATTTTATACTGATCGAACAAAGGGGAAATTATTATGCCCGCCCCCATTTGGATTGTCCAGAGTGGGCTGATGCAGTCTATCAATCCAATCTCCCTGGCTTTGAGGAATCCAATTCTGAAGCGCTATTCGCCAAAGCAGCCAAGACCTGTAAAGAACGACTGATCAAAAAGGGCATTGATCTAAATAGCTACCACACACGAGAAATTGCAGCAGACATTGCCGATTTAAGAAAAGCACTTGGTTTTGATCAATACAATTTATTGACCATTTCCTACAGCACCAAAATCGCTCAGGTCTTACTCAGAGATTATCCAGAAGGGATCAGAAGTGTGGTCATGGATTCGCCCCTGCCATTGGAGGTTAGCTATGATGAAGAAAGCGTTGGTCACCTCATGGCCACTCTGGACCAAGTCCTGTCTGACTGTGAAGCAGATGCTAAATGTAATGCGGCCTTCCCCCAACTCAAAAAGAGGCTCTCTGATTACCTCATCGAAAAGACCCAAACCCCACTGATGGTAGATGTGGTTAACCCAGAGACGGGTCGCAACGAAACTTTTGCCCTAAAAGGAAAGGACCTCATCTTCCTTTTCTCTGACGCATCCACCAACCAAGTCCCCAATATTCCAATGGGCATCGCGCAATTACTCAAGGGTGATTTAAGTCTCCTAAAAGAACAATTGGTCCAGTTTTTCGAAAAACCCAGTGGCGGGATGAGCATGGGCATGCGATTATCCGTATGGTGTGCAGAGGAATATCCATTTAACGATCAGGAAATCATTAAAAAGGAGACATGGCGATATCCAGAAGTACAGGGCTTAGCACCCCAAACTGTCGATGCAGCTATTTGTGAAATTTGGGGGGTGGCGCCCATGCCTGCATTCGAAAATCAAGCGATCCAAAGTGAGGTCCCCGTTTTGCTCATGAGTGGCGAATACGATTATTTGACCCCAGCCATTTGGGCCAAAAATATGCAAAGCAATCTATCCAATAGCCATCACCTTATTTTCCCTGGCTGGAAGCATACGGTAACGACCAATTGGGGGAACCCCTGTGCGATGGAAGCGGCTAATCAGTTTTTTAATCATCCTGAGCAGCGACCCATGCCAACTTGTTTGGAGGAAATGGGAGGAGTGGAATTTAGAACGGAGTGATGGGGCTATCTTGTCGGACTGAATGGGCTCAGTCCGACAATGGCGGGATATATGCTACTGCACCAATGTATAAATAATCGGATAAGTAGCCACAAAAGCAAATACAAAAGTAGTCAAGCCCATTGTAATACCTATTCCCAGGTGAAATAGCGTTCCTAGAATGATAAAAACCGTGGCCCCTGGGACGCCAAAAAACAATAGCAAAGGAGAGAATAGTTCAAATATAATGGTGAGCCAACTGAAGCTTATTGAAAATATTGGTCGACTAAAAAATCTGGAAATACCATGTGGGCTATAGGTAGCCATTCGGGTCACTAAATGAATGGCAACTCCTCTTCGCCATTCTTTTGAAACCAGTTTCCAATAGCCTGAAGTGAGATAAGACAGAATCAATTGTGCCGCGATAAACCAAAGCGCTACCCACTGAACCATTTCACTCAAGGGCAAACAGTATACAAAAAAACCAGCCCAAAGGATATTCTGCATCTGGTCTGAACCGTCCCGTCCGACCAATAGTCGAATGTTGACTAGTCCATTCCCAAGGAGGACGATCAAGGCCAGGATTGCAGCTAATTGTATTTGAAAATAAAAAACAAGCGGGAATAAGATAGCCGCTATCCCATGCACGATTACAATCCTTAGGAAGGTCTTTCGCGCAAAGAGGAAATCAAAGACCAAAGACAGTGTTGGTCGATTGATAAAGAGGTAATAACGGGATTTTATGAGCCGCCAGTTATAAAAATCCTTTAGGATCTCCTTCCGCCCCAGATATAGTTCAACCGTATTGTACAGAATACCAAAGGAGGCAATAATAGAGGCCAAGAGTACCGCACTATCCATATTCATATGCTCGGTCATTAATTAGCTTAAACCAAAATTGATCAACCTTTCCCTTAGGCGCAAAAGCTCCTTAACGGACTGGGTAGCATCCATCGACTGGAAATCGATCCTATCCAACAACTGGACATACTGATCTTGCTCAATAGGACGGATGGAGAATCCACCATCCAAATCATCTTTTAGCCCAAAGAGACTACTCTCACGACCCGTATTTTCTTGATGGATATCACGGTGTTGCTGATTTTCTTGTTTTCCATCCGCTTGTTGTTGCGCTTGTTCTTGTACCTGATCTTGGATAGTTTTTTCGTTTTGAACTTGTTGTTGCTGTTGCTGCTGAACGGCGCCATCATCTTGTTGCTGTTGCTGTTGTTGCTGTTGAATTCTTTGCTGTTGTTGCAAATTTTGCTGTTGTTGCTGCTGTTGTTTGGTATTTTTTTGCTGCTGTTGATGTTGATGGACCGTGGTTATTTGTTGTTGTTTGCCATATAAAGGAACAAACAGCTCAGAGATATCAAATAGTTTGAGGCCAGGCTTGGCTGTTTTGTCCACTGGCGTCCATGTCCTGTTCAAACCCGCTGCTGACCAAGATACGGAAGGGCCATTAACGTGAACTTCACTCAAATTGTCAGGCACTGCCTTTAGAACCGCCTTTTCAATTTCCGTTTTTTCAGGTGGGACGAGAATGGAAAGCACGTACAGATCAGTGGCCTTTGAGTGCTTATCCCAGTGTTCTTCTACGCTAAAAGCCGCTTCATTTAGATCGCCCCCGCTCCAAACGGTAATGCTCAAAGCCAAATTCGTATAAGGAGCAAGCAATAAATTTTTGGCCAACCAGACATCACCATAACGAACATTGACAATGACTGGAATATCATCAAGTCCACCTAAGGATGGAGGCTGGGAGGTATCCCGCTGGGCCCGCTTTAAAATAGCATCGCTGTATAATTGTATTTTATCTTTATTATTGTCTTCGATCGCATCGACCAAACCTTTCAGGTATTCTTTGTTTCCCTGACTAACTAAAGTAATGATGGTCCCTTGATTGAACAAACCATTGCCATTGATCAACCCTGGCTGGAGCGATATGGTCCTTAGTTTTTTCGTAGTCGTGTTGCGCGAATTGATCGCGTTCTCAATGTAAGTTTCATTGGTCAACTTATCTGCTAGACTTAAATTGGTATTCATTGTTTACGATTTAATTGAAAAAATCAATTTTATGGAATGCAGAAAGAAAAATAACTTCGAGTTGTGCTTCCGTTCCATGGCCATCAGTTCGAGCAATGGCAAATTGTCGCAATTGCGCCCTAAAATCAGCTGGTTTGCCACATACATAATTGAGGAACAGTAAATAGGGAAATTCCAAAACATGCCGTTTACTAACGGGTCGCTTGGGCTCAATAATCCTATCCTTTGTAAAATTAGGCACCAGATCGACAATCCCTTTATGGATTCTTCTTTTCAAAGACCATTGATGATACCAGGTTTTTCGATAGACTGTTTTGATTTCTTGCCAGCCTGTGATATTACCGTCAGCATCCCTGTCTCTGTAGAGTAGATAGATATCTGTTCTTCCAGGGTTAGGCGCAAAGAAGGTCCAAATGGGGATATAACTACCAATATCCCATTTCAAGACAAAGCTGATGTAGCTTCTCCATTTTTTGTTTTGATTAAAAACGGAGAGGACAAACCAAAAGGCAAGTAGCCCAATGACTAGCCAACTTAAGATATCTTGGATCATTTCCATGGATTAGCGTTTCAATATTAATTTATGATAAGCCGTAAGCCCTGGTGATGGTGGGCTGAATAAACGATGCTCATAGGGTCTCTTGAATAAGCCATGCCATACAAAATCGTAAACGGCACGCCCCAGCACAGGTAAGCCACTTGCAAAAATCATCTTCAGGTATTCCAATTCAGTCAAAGACTCTCCATGCCAACAATTCACGGAAATCGAAATATCATTGGAGCAGATGTGGTGCCACCAACCCCTGGGCATAAATAAACCATCACCAGGATGAAGGGTATAGGTCCACACTTCAATTTGGCGACTTTTGGGATATTTTTTCATATCTGGAGCTTCCAGATCTACCTGACTTTTGGAGGGATTATCTAAAAAGGGATATAAATATTTTGAATAAGCAGGGCTAACTAGATAGACCCTTTTTGTACCGTATATCTGTCCAAAAAGATTGTCCGCATTATCAAAATGTAATCCAGAACGGGTCTTATTCCCTACCCAAAGATTCAAGGCAAATATGCGGCTCAATTTCAATTTTTTGATGGCCAAGTTTTCCAGCAAATATGGATACTGATGGAGTGGTGCTTGATTAAGGTAGCAAGACTTACCCGCTCTCAGGAGTTCAATAAATTCCCCAAGTGTTATTTGTTGAACATACTTATTCGATCTTTCTTTATAGGGAGTACCATGTGCAGGAAGGTCTACGACTACATTGACTTCTCGATCCCCCCACTGAGCCGCTAATTTTTCGGGCGACCAGTCTTGGGACGCTTGGGAAAACAGCTTGGTAATAACCAATGGACAGCGCTCCGAACGGGCCTCTTCGGCAACTTCATTCCACCTTTCTCTACCGATCCTTGGTATCGCTTTTACGGTGAACGGATGATTGTGTATCATTTGTTTTTCCAGCATAAATAAATGCTTGTAAGCAAAAGAGATTATGTTATTATTTGGGCCAGAAGTGGTGTGAATAACCTGAACTATTTAAGGAATTTTCAACAAAGGGATTGTGCTACTATTTGGGCTAGAAGTGGTGTGAATAGCCTAAGCTATCTAAGCAATTTTCAACAAAGCGTAAGTCTGTAATAGATTAGCAAAATGTAAAGCAATACTACTTCGTATTCAACTCCTATTGCTAAATGTAACTAAATTTACACTAATTTCAAAAAATCAAACTTTTAAACATTTTAGCGGGCTTCTCCATTTCTATAATTTGTATCCTGCTGCGGAGAGGCTAAGGTACAAATAAGCGGTAGGGCATTGGAGTTTTCGCATTTACTTCTACTAGCGACGTGGCCTTAAAAATGTTAGAAATGATTGATGGCTCAATGCTCTATTCTTTTTACCTTTAGCACGAACCAGCAAACCTTAAAATTACCTTTCGGGAATCCAACACTTCATGGAATACATCTCTATCAATCTCTACCGAAAAATGATCCATCACGCGATGAGCGAAGGCATGACGCAGGAGGATTTGAAAGACTTACCCATTCCCATAGAAGCGATGAAAGATATCCAAGCTGTTCCAGCAGATGTCTTCTTTGGCCTACATGAATTTTTGGATGTGCGGCTGGGGCCTGGCTTTTCCGTGAGAGTTGGACAGGAGATGAAAATGGATGACTATGGCTTGTTGGGGCTTTCTTGGAAAACTTGTTCGCGAGCGGGAGAGATATTTGAGCGCTGCGAGCGGTATTTTCACCTCTTGTCCAATACCTATGTTTTCAAGGTTGGCAAAGAGGAAAACCTATCTAAGATTTTTCTTTTTCGCGAAGCTCATCGAAGAGGGGTTGCGCTGTCCAATGAAGCGACTTTTTCGGCTACTGTCGTCGTACTAAAAGCCATAACAGAGACGGATATTGCTCCAGTCAGCGTGTCCTTTAAACACGAGCCGCCCAGGGAGCTTAGCGACTACAGCGCTGCCTTTCAATGTCCCATCCTATTTAATCAGCCAGAAAATTTCATCGCTTACACTAGCCAAGCCCTGGACACCCGCACGGCCAAGGCAGATATCAGCATCAATAAATTTCTATTGGAACGGGTAGAGGAAGAAACCAAGGGGATTGAAGTCAGCGCGATCAAAATTGCAAGCGATGTAGAGCATTTGATCAAAGATGCCCTCCCCAGTGGTATTCCTACGATTCTCCAGGTAGGAAAGCATATGGGAATGAGCAGCCGCACCCTGGCCAGAAGATTGGCAGAAAACGGCATCACCTTTAGAGACCTGATCAAACAAACCCAGGAAAAAATCTCTAAAAATCTCCTCAAAAATTCCTCTAACAGCATTAGTGAAATTGCCTTTCAAACTGGCTTCTCTGAACAAAGCGCCTTTAGTAGGGCCTTTAAAAGATGGACGGGCCAATCCCCTCTAGAATTCCGAAATCCACAGTAAAAATTCACTTGGCCTGAAGTGTCATAGCATTGGCTGATTGAGTCAAGAAAGTCCTGTATTTCTAGCCCAAATTTGTTCTTGTAATCAAAAGGCAATGGAACAATCCAAGCGCCTCAATCTAGGAACAAATCGCTTTAAAATCATGGAACTATCTATCAAATCAATGACCCTGTTTAACGCCGTATTACTAACAGGGCTATCTGCTGGTCTATTCTACGCCTGGCAGGTATCCGTCATCCCTGGCACTCGAAAATTGATCGACATCCACTACCTGACAACCATGCAATCCATCAATCGCGCCATCCTCAACCCTGCTTTCTTTCTGAGTTTTTTTGGCTGTCTGCTGCTGCTGTGTATCAGCACTATTCAGCAATACAAAACGGGGGCAACCTTTTGGCTGCTACTCAGCGCTACCCTCTCCTATCTATTAGGCACTTTTGGCGTCACCATCTTTGGTTATGTCCCACTGAATGATAGCCTGGATATTTTGGATCTGGTCGAACTTGCTAAAAGCAAGGAAATCCCTTTTCGCCATACCTATGAGAAGAAGTGGAATCGCCTCCACCTGGTCAGGACGGCTTTTTCCCTAATGTCTTTTTGCTTTTCTATCCTGGCGATCTTTTTTTCTTCCAATTAGTCTTAATATTTAATAGGTACGGGGGAAGGCTCTTACATCCTACCTTCCCAAACAGTATCTATCAAAGCGTATAATTAAAAATCATGGCATCTAGTGATTGTTAATTCCCTTTTCAAGCCCTATCTTGCTGCAAACAAAGAATGCTATGAACCAGCAAGAAAAAATCCAACAACTATCTGCTCCCTGGAATGAATTTAAGTTTGACCAACCCTTTCTAGCTTACTTTTCTGGTGGACATGAAAGAAATCAAAGCATTCTTCGGAAATTGATCTACGAGGAATATCCTGCTCTTCCATCTATTACACTGGGTGCATTACCTCCAATCATTACCCCTATTTTTTGGGAAGTAGGAAATGGCATACCACGTGAAAAGATCATGCAATCCACCAATCCTAACCAGGCAATTGGCCCAATATCTTACGAGCATAATAAACGACTCTTTGACTATCAAAAAAGGATTACCAAAGTATACATCCTCAATCACGAATCCATCAGGCGATTTCTGATCAGATCTTTTATCTCCTCAGGGGCCAATAAGGAAATCATCAATCAGGATATGGAGCGGAGAATAAAGACTTGTGACTTATTCATTAATTCCATTTACAAGGACGAATGGACCAAACTATTGCTTTGTATCCCTGAGCTTGACACAGAGGTTCCCGAAAGCGAGACCTCTTTTACCGTTACGCCAAAGATGCACATCTCCCTTTATCGAAGGATCGGTTTTTACACCAAAAACGAAGGGAAGTTTGAGTACACACCAACAGAAAATTACTTTTCCAAAAGGCGTTGGAAAAGCGCTTGGAATTGGGCAGTAGATTATTGTAAGGATCGGGCAGATTGGCCCAAAGGCATTAGTAGCCCAGAGGATATTGGTGACTTGAGATACGAATGCAAACTTTTCAATATCCAAACCATAGAGATTCTAAAAAAATCTTTTCAGAATGTCAAAGCGGAGTTGGCCTCTCACTATAGCGACGTCAGGGAGAGTAAGAATGTATCAGCCTTTGAATGGAAATTGCTCCTAGCCAAAGGAGAAACCGCCCAGGTAATTGAATTGATGCTCAATGAATTTAAGGAGATCGAAGAAAAAGCAGACGATCTAAATAATTTAATCATCCTATCCTCCAAATGGAATGAAATCAACAAGCGATTTGATCTGGGGATCATGGATAGCAAAGAGTTTTCCATGGAAAAATCAAAAGTCGACCACAGCTTAATCAATATCATTGATCGCTAAAATCCATAAGCAAACATGCTCCTATTCACTCGCATACTGGGACCGCAATTAAAACCATGTATTGATTATACGCAGCAACTATTATCTTTCACTAATACAAAAAATAAAAACTTATGAAAACTAGCAACTTAGTCTTACTCATCGCCCTGCTCTTCTCCTTCCAAGCCTATGGCCAAAAGAAGACCAAGGATAAATTCGTCTTCGCCTCCACTACCTTTAACCTCTATCCAGAATTTGATACCTACTCT
>JBCBDH010000223.1:0-9079 GCA_038529855.1 Bacteroidota bacterium
CATTTACTTCTAACACCACCTCGTCGCCCTCGCAAATGGTAATATCTGTTAGGCTGATTTCGGTCTTCTCCCCTACTGCAACGAAGATGGAATCCCGAATGATACAATCCCCATTGGTTAGGGTCATAAAATATTGTGTACTGTTATCGGGTGCGGCAGTAGGATTGATGATATTAGGATCGCTGAGCCCAATACTAGGACTCCAAACCACCGTTCCCTCACCAAATGCTGGTAGTACGGTCGAACTACCTATGCAAATGGTCAAATCCTCACCCGCATCCACATCTTCCTCTTCTACTACATTGATCACCACGGAGTCGATGACCTCACAGCCAATATCTGTCGTTACACTGACG
Source organism: Bacteroidota bacterium (assembly GCA_038529855.1). Classification (GTDB taxonomy): domain Bacteria; phylum Bacteroidota; class Bacteroidia; order Chitinophagales; family Saprospiraceae; genus JBCBDH01. The sequence continues at coordinate 357 of JBCBDH010000223.1, forward strand.
TAGAAAGTATTGGTAGCTTCTGGATAGGCTACAGGGTCAGGGCAGACCGAACAACTCAATTCATTGGGATTGAGCCAGGTTGGATTGCTGCCAAAGTCGGCATTGAGCTGCACTGTATCCCCATCGCAGATCGTTCGATCAGCTCCGAGAAATTCCTGAAATTGATCAATGACCTCAACCGCTACAGAGTCTTGACTAGAACAACCAAAGACATTGGTCACCGTAACCACGTAGGTCGTCGATGCCAAAGGTCCTGCAATCGGATTAAAACAATTATCATAACAATCCAAACCAGGACGATCGTCATCCCACTGATAAGAAAAGACATCCGTTCCACCATCTACAAACAATTGTACCACATCACTGGCACAAACCGAAGTATCAGCAATGAGATCAATTACAGGGACAGGGAATGGTTTTACATTAACTCGTACCTGGCTCTGCGATTCACAACCATTAGCATTGGTGTATATAAAGGTATAAATAGTTGTATCTGCTGGACTGGCAATCGGATTTAGACAATCGCTACAAGAAAGCCCGTTAACGGGCGTCCAAATGAAGCTGCCACCAGTCGTATCGCCATTGATAAGGGCTTGTAATTGGGTCAATTCTCCGATACAAATGGTTCGATCTTCTCCTGCAAAAATCGGCGTTTGTCCCTCGATACTAATGGTTTGTGTCATGGAATCTATACAGCCCAAATCCGAACTCACCGTGAGTTGCACATCAACATCTCCAGCTAGATCAAATATATGGCTGGGATTCACCGCTTCTGAAGTCGCGCCATCTCCAAAATCCCAGGCCCAATCGGCCACAAATCCAGTATCCACCATCGATATATCCGTAAAATCAACTTCCAGAGGTTGGCAGTTCCCTACTGAGGTGAAGTTAAAATCTGCACTTGGAGAAGGTCCAATTCGGATATATTCCTCTCGGCTTAAGGTATCTCTACACTCTCCATTATCCCCAATCAACATCACATTGAAACCACCGATTCCATCAAAATCAACAGCGGGTTCCAAGCCCGTACTTAGGGCAGGGGAGCCATCTTCAAATAGCCAGAGATAGGTTACAGGCTGTGCGGAAGAAAAACTCAAATTCGTAAACTGCACTTGATCATTTCCATCACAAAACAGCGTATCTGATGCCTGGAAATCCAGGTCCAGACGAGAGGTAAAAATACTTTGCGGCACAACTATCGTTCGCTGACAGCCATCGCCATCAATTAAGCTCATGGAAGGAAAATAAGTCCCTTCTTGGGTGTAATAATGTACAATAGTATCTGCACTTACCTGAGTTGCAGAGGTATCCAAAACCCCATCTCCATAATCCCAAACAAAGAAATAATTGGCAATACTTTCGCCAAAGAAAGTCACCTTTTGAGGGGCACAACTAGAATCAATTTCAAAGCTAAAGGTGCCTTCTGGGCCATCTAAAACAATCAGATCATCAAAAAAGGCGGTATCCCTACAGAAGGGAGTGCTTTCTGCAATCAAGGTCACTAAATAGGAACCAGGTAGCGTATAAACATGAGAAGGATTTTCCAAATTTGATAGTCCACTTCCATCTCCAAAATCCCAGGTAAAAGTATCTGCATTCATGGAGAGATTGGTAAAATTGACGGGGAGCGGAGGGCAAGACGCAAAAACCGAATCGGTCGTCAAGGCTGCTACTGGATCAGCAATCACCACATAATCTGTCAGACAAAGCGTACTATCGCAACCATAAATATCCGTCACCGTTTGGCAAACCGTGAAGACACCTTCTGTTGCATAGCAATGCAAGGGGCTGGCTTCTGTAGAGCTATTACCATCTCCAAAATCCCAGCTGTAAGTCAGTCCTTTACCTTGGGAACTATCCTCAAATTGAACGCAGTGCTGGGTACAACTTAGCGTATCCAAGGTTCGAAATTCAGCGATGGGCCGCGTGACTTCAAAGAGGCTGTCAATCGTTCGGCTAAAGGAACAACCCCAGGCGTCCCTTACCGTTAGTGTCAAAGGGAAATAACCTACATCATCTATCGTAAAGGTCGCATTTTGGCCACTGGTGGAGCCAACTGTTCCAATCGTCCAATCCCATTGGGTATTATTGGTAAATAAATTGGTGGATTGATCCATCAGATTGACGGTCAGTGGGAAACAACCTTGGTTGATATCTACATCAAAGTCTACATTGATGTCATTTACAAAGATGGTATCTGTAAAGACCATTGTATCTCTACAACCATTGACATCAGTGATGATCAGTTGGATATCTGAATAAGCACCTGGTGTATTGTATAAAATGATCGGTTCAGGAGCCAGGAAGTTAGAAACAAAGCCTCCTGGGGCAGACCACTCCCATGCTGCTGCAAATGCAGATATATCCTCCATTTGGACGTTCATTGGAACACAGCCTTGTTGGCTAGATACATTGAAATTAGCCTCTGGGAAGGTAATGGATACGACTTCGGTTGTAGAGTGCGAGCAATTGGTAGTGGCATTAAAAGCCGTTTGAGTAACATTGTAATTTCCTGGCCCAGGAAAGGTGAAGGTAGGATTGCGCAAGCTAGAGGTATCTGTAGTCGTTCCAGCTACACCAAAATCCCAAAAAACGGTTTCCGCACCTACCGAGCGATCTTCCAATTGCACAAAAAACAGATTATCACAGGATTGTACCACCCGAAATTTGGCCAAGGGCTCTTTGATTCGGATGTAATCGTCGATGGTCAGGGTATTGGCACAGCCATTATGTATTCCTGTCAGCGTGATATTATACAGTCCTGTATCTTGAAATTCGTGGGTAGGATTTTGGATAAAGGATTCATCTCCATCGCCAAACTCCCAGTGCCATGCTTCCACAAAAGAACTCGATAAATCCGTAAATTGGATAGGCACTTCGATACATTCTTCCAAAGCAGAGGCCATAAAATCAATCGTTGGAATCTCCCCTACTGTTACCCAATCCTCAAAAGTCGCCGTATCGCGACAACCCAAATCATTGGTGACAATCAAAACAATATCAAAAACCCCAGTATCGGGGATGGTAAAACTTACTTGCGAGCCCAACTCTGTGTAGGTCGCTACATTTGTCTCTACCGTCCACTCCCAGTTGGTAATATTAGTAATAGAGCTAGAATTATCCTGAACATTGAAGGTTAAAGGGCGGCAGCCAGAAACGGGCTGTCCACTCATATCGGCCTCCAAGGGAATCACCGCAATTGGATTATTGGAAAAGCGAAATTCGCAGCCTTCCGCATTAGTGACGGTCAATTCCACAAAGAAATCGCCAAATTCTTCATAAATATGCGTTGGATTTTGACTAGTAGAGGTATTGCCATCACCAAAGTCCCAACTCCAACTCACAATATCAGTAGTGATGGGCAGACCAGCAAAATTGACTACATGCGGCAGCGAGCAGCCAATGCTATTATTATTGTTATACGTCGCCTCAGGTAAGGAGAATACTTCAATACAAACGGGGTATTCGACCTCAGAGCGACAGCCATCTAACCAACGAACTAAAGTCACCGTATAGCAACCTGGTGTTTGATAGGTATGATTGGGATTAGTAGTTGTAGAAGTATTGCCATCGCCAAAATCCCATTCTACATTATCCGCCGTTTCTGGTGAATTATCAGAAAAACTGAAGGACTCTCCTTCACAACCACTTTCCTGAGATACGGCAATGTCGATAGGATGTCCTACATTGATATAATCTACTAAGGTCAGTGTATCTATACAACCCGTAATGCTATTTTCAGCGATGACTTCAACAGTATAACTCCCAAAATCATCGTAGAACACCGTTGGAGGAAAAGCACCAGTATAAACATCTCCATTTCCAAAATTCCAGGTAAAATCAATATTAGCTGTTGGACTGTTATTGGAAAAGCTTACGCCAAAGGGCGTCGTACAGTCGAATGTAGCATTGGCAGCGACCATGACCTCTGGTTCTGGCGAGACAATAATATAGTCGCTCTTGGTCACTGAACCCGAACAGCCATTATCATCCTTAACCGTCAGGCTAATATCATAGCCATCTGGAATGCTGTAGGTACAAATAGCTGGAGGAGAGGAACCATCGCCCATCACTGTACCACAAGAACCGCCCAAGCCCCATAGCCATTCGATGATGGTGCCATCAGCAGAGCTAGATAGGTCTTCAAAAGTCACTACAGTGGGAACACAGCCATTTCTTGGACTTGCAGCAAAATCGGCAACTGGCAGCTCAAAGACATGGATAAGATCGGTTTTGCATTCTGTAGCGCTGTTATTCTGATCATCTGTTACCGTCAAACAGATGGTATACTGGCCAGGGCTTCCAAAAGTCCTTGAAGGATTCTGCATACTTACCATGGCGCCACCCAAATCCCACTGCCAATTGGTGATGGCTCCTGCGGTAGAGGAAGAAGCATCGTTAAAAGATACTTGTAGAGAGCCACATCCTTCCGTTACATCATAGGTAAAGTCGGCTGTCACCTGTGCCTGCAAAAGCGGATAGAGGAAAAGGGCAATGAGGAATGTTATACTTCTTGACGAAATTGGCATTTCTTCGCTTTAATGTTTACGGTTTCCAAAATGAATAATCCAAACACATAGATCAATATCCTACAACGTTGGGTTATAGATATGATCATGGGTTATTCTTCTGTTGCTGTGGGTGTGGGGGGGAGAGTGATTAGATTATTGAGCTATTCTAAATCATATTATTATCAATATTCATTCCAATTTTGTCAAATGCGTGTACATCTTGGAATGAAGCTTGTAGCTCAGTCTAATTCAGTAGGGAAGCGCGTTCTGTTGTTGTCATTTAACTAAAGGGTTCGGCTAACCAAACACAGCTCCTTGACCAATTCAAGCCCACGAATATGTTAACTATTATCTATCTTTACCTTATTCGTTATCAATAACCAATACATAGTTAATTTTTCAATTACAATAATGCAATAAACAGTTTATTATCCATGCTGATCATAAACTGTCCACCATATGGACAAAGTAATGTGTAGTAATGACTTATGAGGGAATGCTGCCAGATGAAAGTTGATGGCTAGATCGAATAGTGATTCGATTGGTGTAGAGAACCATCAGCACCATCGCAAAAGCAAAGATATAAAGAAATCTCTGAAACTATAGAGAAATTAAATTAATTTATAATGTATATTTAATTACAAATTTTGTTTATTCTCCTCGCTTGATTTCGACAATTTCTACTCTCCTTTCTTTGGCTGCTCCCACGCTGTAAATCGAATTTCGCTGATCGTCTAAATCGTCGCTAATCCCCGAGGCTGCAGTCGTTTCTCCAAAAGATTTCTCTGAGATAATTAACTGACCAGATTGCAAAAAGGTTTTGAAAATACCCCCTGCATAGGTCTTAAAATGATTCCTTACGCTACTTACCCGACGTTTTCCCAAATAGAGATTATAATCGCTTTTGGCTCTTGGACTAGTAAAGCCCTTGACAAATATCTCGACCTTCTCCCCTTGGTTGAGCTTATTGAGCAGAATTTCGGAAAAGCGAAATAAAAACTCATAGCCTTTACGGACCTCCCGCTCAAAGAAGGTTTCTAAGGCCAATTCCGCCTCTACACGTTCGTCGCCAGACAGTGGATTGGCATAAGCAGAAAGGTATTGCGATTTTCTGCGATAGTAGCGATTATAAGTTTCTTCATAGGATTTTTTCGTTGTCGTCCGTCGAGTTCGCTTATCGGGCTCATCATTATCAAAGTAAAGGGCCAAAGGCAAAAAGCCTTCCAAGCTAGTAGGCACAGGCGGAGGCGGAGGAATGACATTTTCGGATACTTCGGGCTCTTCAGTTTCTGGATTAGGCGGTTCTTCAAAAACGATGGTTAGAGAGTCTTCAGGAACGATGCTTGGGATATCCGTGGTATCTGGATAGATCATGGCGCGATAGATGTCATTGCAGCAGGATTTATTATCCTTATCTAGGTAAAAAGAACCCGTTCTGTTGGAAGACAAATAAGCCTGTGTCGAATCGGAATTTAGCCAAAAGTACAAATCATTAAAGCTACTGTTCATTGGATAGCCCGTATGCTCCGCTTCGCCCCAACCTTCCATCTTTTGCAAGCTTTTAAAGATATCATAGCCTCCCAAGCCAGGATGCCCCGTAGAGCTAAAAAATAGGGTGCGACTAGCTGCGTGATAAAATGGGCTGGCTTCATCCCCTTCCGTATTAATAGCTGATAAGTTTTGTACCTTTCCAGGCTTGCCTTTTTTGTCTAGTGGAGCCGACCAAATATCCAAGCCCCCCTGCCCTCCTGAGCGATCTGAAACAAAATACAAGGTTTCTTTCCCCGTCAGACTATCCAATCCAATGTGAGGATGCGTAGCTGTACTGCCTTCTCCATTAATGGATTTGGGCAGTTTCTTGGCCTTTCCCCATCTTTTTCGCCGATCTTTTTCTCTGTAGTAGATGGCACATTGAATAGCGGTGGTCCCATTATAATCACAAATGGTATAATAAATCTTGCGGCCATCTGAACTAAAGGCGGTATGCGCCGTATGGCGTGCTCTTTCATTAAAACCACGAGTCAAAGGCTTGCCTTTTCGCCCCTGTGTAGTGAGCAGCACTTTGGCAATTTCCCGCGAAGGCTGATGGTCGTCTTCCCGATTTTTAAAGCGATAGGAGGAATAATATAAGGTATCGCCCTTTTGATAGGGAGCAAATTCTGAATAGCCCGTATTGACCCTTTTGTTGAGCTGGGTAATTTCAACTGGATCAGGATCTTCGATTTGCGCAATGGCCCAATCACAAGTGGCTATCTCTGCCTTTGCCAATTGGCCATAATAATCGTCTTTTACAGAACGCTCTTCTAAAAACTGGCGGAATACAGCACGGGCCTCCACATACTCTCCCTTACTCTTCTTCACTTGTGCCAACCAAAATCCAACCAATGGAAATTCTGCTTTTTGGGGACTGTAAAGTACTTTTTTATAGTTCGTTTCAGCAATATCGTAAGCGAAATAGGCTCTGGCGACTTCAGCTACTCGATAGGCCAAATCCAGTCGACCAGGCTTCATCTCCTCTGCTCGACGATAATACTCTAAAGCAGAATAGTAATCCTTGCTTTTATAGGATTTATCTGCTGCTTTCATGTAAGCTTTAAAGGTTTGGGCTTGCATAGGAAAGACCATAATTCCTAAAAGACCAAGCGCAAATGCCCATCTAAAAAGGCAGGACCAATTAAAATGATTGAGGGTAGACATAGTTTCCTTCTTATATGACTTAGAAGATCGGACAGGCTTTGAATGATTTGAGGGGCTTGACCTTAGTAATGGTATACCATAGGGCCAACTCAGGACCACCTTGCCCATTGGTCGCTCGATTATAGTCTGAGATATTAATATCATAGCTCAGTCCCAATCGCCATGATTGATAATGCAATTCGGCAATAGGGACGATGGCATCACTCAAACCACTAAAGCGATAGGACAATAAAAAGCGCACTGCCAACTGATTCCCAGGTTCATCGCGAACTCGAAAATGGACACCTGGCCCAGTTACCAACTCAGTCGCCACATCCTGAAGCTGCCCTTGTGCATGAAGCAACAAAGCCCAGCGGTCGTTAATATTTGTATTGCCATAGGCATAGAGCGTATAACGCACAGGTAGCCGAGCATCACTTTGTTCATTAAATTCCTGGCGAGGACGATTCACATGATTAACCCCTAGCCCAACATTGGCAAAAGATTTTCGGTCATCATTCGAAATAAAGAAGTTCAATCCTGCTCCAACATCCAAAAAACCTACACTGGTATTGGCAAAATTTTCCCCACTTGATAATCCCGCATTAAAGATATCGCCATCGTATTGATTGGCCCAGGTTAATTGATTGGGATCAAAAGAACGCTGTCCAGTTCCTAGCTGAAAGCCTCCCGTCATCATAATTTGATCACTTAAAGCACGGGTGTAGCTGGCCATCAAATTGAGCTGAGCCAAACTCAAATCGCCATCCCCTGCCTGATCAAAATTAAAGGTCCCTCCCACCGCAAAGTAACCTTCGCGAATCGCTTTGATATTGAGCTTCGTATCAAATGCCCCCGTAAAGGTGAGGTAAGAGACTGGTACCGATTGCCATTGGCTGCGATAATGCCCCATAAAACGCATATCTTCCTCAAAAACACCTGTTAAAGCAGGATTGATATTGAGGGGATTGAGGTAATATTGGGAAAAGTGAATATCCTGAGCAGATAGCGAAACGGTCAGATTGAAAAAGCAAACAAGAATAAGGAAACGGTAAAAGTCTGTTTTCATTAGCGATATTGGATCGGATGTGATAATATACACAAATTAATAAATTCTTTACTAGCAACCAAGTTATCCCAAGCTTTGAGTAATTTGCCCGCTCATTGATCAAATAACAACCATCATGCTAAAAGTGGGTATCACAGGAGGGATTGGAAGCGGCAAGACCACGGCCTGCCAGATTTTTGAACAAATGGGCATCCCCGTATATAATGCCGACCAAAGAGCCAAAGCACTAATGACCAGCGATCCAGAATTGATCGCAGCCATTAAAAGACAATTTGGAAACAAAGCTTATCTCGAGAACGGACAACTCAATCGCCCATTCATTGCCACTATTGTTTTCTCTGACAAAAGCCAGCTTCAAGCCCTCAATGCCTTGGTTCACAGTGGTCGATTTGGTCCAGCAAAGCCCGAGAGAGCGGAACCGCCAGACGATTCGCTTCGCCGACGACCGCCGCGGCACTGTCGTCGAG
>JBCBDH010000224.1:0-9065 GCA_038529855.1 Bacteroidota bacterium
TTTTCTTCGTTCTTGTTAAAGCCAGAAAATAGATGCTGCCATAGTTGGTGGTGCCCTTTCTGACTGTTTTACTTTAATTGAGGATCGACCACAAATGGAAGCTGTTTTTGAAAGGCTAATTCCCGATTATGAAACCAACAAAGAGACCGCACTTCAATCACGGTCCGCTATTCGTTGGGTTGATCAATTTCCTAAAAAGGTTCCTATTTTAATGTTGCACGGCCAATCAGATTGGAGGGTTAAAGTACAACAAGCTGAAAATTTAGCTGCTGAAATGAAGAAAAATAAGATCCCTTATCAACTAATTATATATAAGGATGGAAGTCATGGGCTTAAGGAATATCAGCAGGAGGTAAATAAAGAAGTATTGAAGTGGTTAAGTACTTATTTGTAAGTAACTCAAGATAAACGATATTGAGAATAGATAGGGTTAGCCAACCATCTCCACCACTTTCCCCCCTTTCAAACGAATCATCCGCTGCGTCTTCCCCGCCAGTTCCAAATCATGCGTCACCATCACCAGCGTCGTACCCGCTTCTCTGTTGAGTTCAAAGATGAGGTCTTCCACGGTCTGCCCAGTCGCTTCATCTAGATTGCCCGTAGGCTCGTCTGCAAAAAGGATACGAGGTCGATTGGCAAAGGCGCGAGCGAGAGAAACGCGTTGCTGCTCACCGCCAGAGAGTTGGGTAGGGTAGTGGTCGTAGCGATCGGCCAGCCCCACGCGCTCCAACAATTCCTTTGCCTGCTTCGCCGCCTGCCGCCCCCCTTGCAATTCAATAGGCACCATCACATTCTCAAAAGCCGTAAGTGTAGGTAACAACTGAAAGTTTTGAAAAATAAAGCCCACATACTGATTGCGAATCGCTGCCCGCTCATCTTCACTCAGTGGATTCAATAAGACTTCATTCAAACGCACCTCGCCGCTGCTCGGCCGATCCAATCCCGCACAAAGCCCCAAAAGCGTTGTCTTCCCACTGCCAGAAGGCCCCACAATAGCCATAGAATCTCCCGCTTCCAGGGAAAAACTCACCTGGTCAAGTACGGTAAGGGCTCTTTGGCCACTTTGATAAGTTTTACTTAGTTGTTCTACTTGTAACATAAAGGATGGATGCTTGAGCAGTTTGGATAAACATTAGGAGAACAAGCATTAAGGGGATTTGTTTCAAAAGTGGGCAATAGCCTATTTGGGCAAAAGAGGTTAAAATAAGGGAGGGCCATAAGCTTTACCCTCCCCATATCATTTTATTTTACTAAAAATATTTTCTTAACTCCCTGTAAACCATTTATATCAATTTTTAAAAAATAAATCCCTGCTGGAAAATAGGATATATCGAGGTCTCGTTCTTTCCAGCTTTCTTTTATCACCGTTGTCTGTAAAATTTGTCCAGAATCACTAACAACAGATATAACTGTATTTTTTGGTATCTGCCCTTTAGAAGAAATGGATACGTACCCAAATGTTGGATTGGGGGTTATTTGAATATCGTAATTAACAAATAACAGATTAGTCGTATTCACTAGTCTTTCTATTTCTATGGTATCAGTCAAAAGCTTACAACCATTAGCATCGATAATCAGACAACTATATATGCCTGCATCTAGATTGCTCAAATCTTCATCTGAAGAGATGAGGCTATCTTCTAAAAACCACTCAAATGTATAGGGGGTGATGCCCCCAGAAATAGTGATATTAATTGATCCACTTTTTTCTACCCCTGTGGTGGGAGTACTTAGAATAGTGTCTACCATAAGCGGTTCGGGAGCTTCGATTACAAAGGTATCCACAGTAATACACCCCTTATGATCCGTGATGGTCAACTCATAATTACCAGCAAATAAATCATTAATCACAGCATCTGTATTCCCCGTAGACCACTGATAATTATAAGGAGGAATTCCTCCTTCTGCATTAACGATTATAGAGCCATTAGCATTTCCATGGCAATCGACATGATTAGTATTAATATTGGTAAGTGTCAGAAGCGGAGGCTCATCAATGATTGCTTCACCTGTAATAGAACACCCTCTGACATCCGTAATGGTCAGGGTATATTCTCCTTGGCTTATATTGGATAGCGAATTTGAGGAACTTCCAGTAGACCATTGGAAGGTTAAGGGGAGTTCAGCTCCTGAAACTATCGTATGAATTTCACCATCGTTTTCTCCAAAACAAGTAACATCATTTTGCTCAAATTCTAAACTGAGTTGGCAGTCAAATGCTGTAGAAATTTTGAGTGGTGAATCTACTTCAACCGCTACTGCAACGGTATCGTTGATAATGTATTTAACCGCAGATAACTGTCCATTATCTGGAATATTAATCGTTTCACAGATTGCTACATCACCTGGTGTGGCTACCCAAAAAGAAAAGAGGATCGTATTATCTGAACGAAAAACTCGTCGATTTAAAGGAGTGTCAAATGATAGGATTAGACTATCACTATTAATAATATCAACAATATAGTTGCTGTCAAGATAAACCGTATCTATTTGAATGATTTTGAGGCCAGCTCCTGCTTTCACTGGAAAATCAAATGCAACGACATATCGAAAATCCTTTACTTTTACTTCAACCAACACGGTATCGCCAGGTTCAGCATCCCCTACATCATTTAGCGCTAAGCCAATAGGGGTCGCTGGGCAAATAAAAGAAGGACTGATTTGTCGAAGGGGTACTTTTTTAGGGATACTGTCTACAAGGTGAGTAATTTCTGGTGCAATTGAGTCAGGAAATGAGCTAAGAGATACGGTGCGGCAAAACCTCATCTCTTTGGAAATGGCTATTTTCAAAGTGAATAAGTATGTACTATCGGGAATAGAGACGATCTCTCCCATAGGATCAGAGAAAGTAAAATTGACCTTTGTGCTGTCTATTGGATAAAAATTTAGGTAATTGGCATATTGGGAAGCAGACGCTTCAATGAAATTTACTTGATAAGCCATTTGAATTTGACCTTTACAGTCTAAGACATTATGAAAGTCCTTTACCATCACAGGAATTTCCAGCGTATCACCAGGATAAACGTCACCAATGGGATTCAGTATCTTAATTCCACCTCTATTGAAAGGGGTTCTGGTAATCAAATCTTCCATAATAGCTTTTTCAAAAAGCGAATCTGGGAGCTTAGAATGACCTCCAATGAGCGGTGGCGAAAAGCCCGTTTCAAATAAGAACAATTGATATTGGGTAGCCTCTCTATCCAGGCCACCAGTTACCACGTCGATGCAAAAACTACCATCACAGGAAGGACGGGTAATCGGATTGGCATAAGTTGGTTTAATCCACCAACTGTTGTTCACTTTGATGTAGATAACCAGAACAACATCACAAGGGCGGACACCATCTACATGGCCACAGAGCATCCCATTTTGATCACCATAACAGGGAATTGTATCATAAACGATTCTTGGGGTATTTGTTGGATTTGGAAGCAATACACAGCTCCATACTGAGGTGTCAATCTCAATTGGCTTAGTCAAAATTGCCTCAACGCCGTCTTTGTAAACAAGGGTGTCGAGACTGGGAATATATTCGATCAATCCCCAAAAAGCTTCTTGTGGATTAATAAAATTGAACTTCCATGGTTCATCAAAAGCAGCAAAGTAATAGACCCGTACCTTGTGGTGTTCACTCCAGGCTCGGATATGACGCAGGTAATAGCGAAGGTTTTCTAAGGATGGTATGGCCTTCCCAACAGTGTTGCCATCACTTGGCCAACCTGTTTCAGAGATTATTATTTCTTTAGCACCAGCCAATTCTTTAATCGAAAGATAAGCATTATGGAAACGATAAAGCGCACATTTGATATCAACTCCTTCCCAAAATGGATAGATATTCACAAATGCAAAGTCTACCGCTTCAAGAATTTCGGGACTGGCTAAAAATGTTCCATAAACATCAGCAGTGGTGACGGGAATAGTGGGCACTTCTTGTTTTACGTATTCGATGTAATCAATCAAGGCATCAACGGTTAGCTCATTTCGTAATCGAACCTCTGAGCCAATGACGAGGCGATCGGCTACGCCAGCTCTGGCTAATTTAATAGCCCCTTCAATTTCTGTATTATTAGTCATGGTATCGCGATCTAACCATGCACCAACAATAACCGTTTTGAAACCCATAGCTTTTGCAAGATAGGGGACCGTGTCTAGAGGAAATCCAGAAGCAAAGATACGGATGCAATCACAGTATGGTTTAATTTTTTCAAGGGCTTCAATATGTTGTTCTACAGGGATAGGAGAGCCAATCCGTGGGTCTTGCCCAGGTTTGTAGTAATTGCTAAAATTCAGGCAAGGAATGGATTGGCCAACTGTAGAATTTGTAAGGATAAAAAGATAAACCAATATTGAAAATATTAATTTTCTCATCACAATCTATATTTAGGAAAGAACATATTTTAAAATAGTGATATAAGTATGGGCATAGTTTACGAGTAGGACAAGAGAGGATTTATCGGAAATGTCGAAGAATATTGATTATCACAACTGGCCATTATTAATAATAACCAGAGGACGAATATATATTTTTTCTTCTATCCATACCCGCACCATATAACTTCCTGCTGGCAACTTATCTACATCAAGTAGAAAGCTCTTTGAAAGAACCCTTCTTTCCTTTATTCTGTGTATTAGTTTTCCCGCAATATCCGTCAGCTCTATTTTCACCCTGGCTGCTTGGTGTAAGGCCACATCAAGATAGGCTACACCATTGCTTGGATTTGGTCTTAGGTTCAAAGATTTAAAGGGGCTTAGCTCCTTTATCTGATCAATGATTTCGCCTAAAACAACAGTACTATCACTAACCATACAAAGGGTTGAATCTGTTACGGTAGCGATGTAAGTACCAGGGGCCAAGTTTTCAATACTATCCGTGGTCTCTCCAGTATTCCACAAAACGGTAAATGGAGGAACGCCATTCTCCCATACGATAGCAGCCGTTCCATCATTTGCGCCAGGAGCTGTTTCATCAGTGTGACTTATTTGGGCTGTTAAGGGGAAAAAAGAATCGGTTAGTCCTGAAATGGAATCCATACAATTATTGGCGTCAATAGTTAGCACCTGGAAGGATGTGACGGGAGGTAGGGGCGATGGAGGATGGATGGAACTATGATAAGGTGGAGTACCACCATTGACAGCGATTGAAATATCATTGCTACCATCACAAGCTGTAATAGCAGACCAGTTCGCTGTCAATTTGGGGATTTCTTCTATAATAAGCGAGGTAGAGGACTTACAGCCAGTTGGAGTCATTGCATGTATCGTGTAAGCCCCCGCTGGCAGGTTTTGTTGGGTATTGGTAGAATCAGTAATATGATCGCCTTCCCAAGTAAAGCTGACATTGGGTAAAGTACTTTGTACAACTAGCGTAGTGGTTTCTCCAGCACAGGGAATAATCAGATTTCCTTCAATATTGATTTCAGGGAAGGAGCTATCCGTCAAATGGACCATCGTATGCTCTGTGGTAGTACAACCATAAATAGCATCTGTCGCAATCAAAGTATAAAGTCCAGGAGCAGATACCCATATGGAGTCTCCTGTTGCAGAGAAATTATAGGGCCCAGTCCAGTCGTAAGTAACTTCGGTAAAATTGCTATTTGCCTGAAGCATAGTGATTGGTGAGGCACAGGAAATTTCCCCGTCTTGAACATCAATGGTAAAAGAGGATTCTGGAACAAAATAGGGGTTAACTCCTAAGGCAGCTAGCAAATACCAACAAGTACTACCCAGTGCTAACCTTCGGTGATATTCCCAATTGAAGCCTGTTGTTAAGTGATCTATGCTGGCCGCAATAATACCTTGGCCATTATTGAAATCTGCATTGACTTGGACATATTCAATAGTTGCTAAAAGGCTATCTGCCGCTGCAGTTTTTCCAATCATCTTGTAGGCCAGGGCCATCTGAGCAGTGCCTTCCATCCAGGCGCCATCTAAATCTGAGTTAAAATCAAAGGCGGGCAGTTGACTGCCAAAAATATCAAAATCTGGTTTGTAACAGTTTTCCTTCGCCCAATCAAGACAAGCGTAATAACTAGATACCTCAGGCCAGTCTGCAAATGCCATAATGAACCAGGGCTGTACGTCCAGGGGAATCCTGTTGTGGTCTTCGCTAATGGTCATGCCATCGGCAATCGTTCCTGTCCAAAAATGCTTATCCTCATCATTCCACATGGAAAGCACAAATGCATGGGCATGATCCGCTGCTGTTTTGTATTCAATCTCGTTTGTAATCCTATAGAGGCGAATAAAAAGTGCTCGGAGGTCTAAGTTATGCTCTGAACTTTTCCAGGTGGCTTTAGCTTGCGCTCCTTGGAAGCCTTCTATTCCTCCTGTAAAGCCACCAGGTCCAACTGTGCTCCAAGTATTTTGGATACACCAATTGGCGATATCTTTTGCTGCATCCAGGTAAATCTGTTCTTTAGAAATTTCGAATAAAGAGGTCAATGCTAATCCAGCATAAGCCATATTTCCTGTTGATGTACTCACAAAATAGCGATCTTCGTAAAAAGTAGCCTCTAGCTCATCCCACCACCCAGCATGGCGAATGGTATCATTATAACTCATGACCAGACCTGATTTGTAAACATTTCGAAGCCGCTTATCAGTGTAAAAACGGTCATGAAGCATAGCAAAAATGAAGGCATTTCCAATGTGACGGGCATATTCCAAATATCGCTCATCACAAGTTCGTCGATATAATCCCAGATAAGTGATGAGTAACAGCGCATTATCGTATACATGGGCGGCTTGTTGTTGTGTTTTGTCGATAAGGGTATCATTGTGAACTAAAAAACTCTGTGCAAAACGAGCCAGTTCATAATCTGCATGATCGTAGTGGATATTATCAAAAAAGACGGTTGTGCTATCCTGAGTATTGTTGGCTTTGCTAGCGATGATCCCAACACCAGTAATTATAGAGTCATTGGATTGCAATTGAACGCCTTTATAATAAATGGAGTCAAGAAAAAGGGTTATCGAATCAGGGGTAAATAATTGTCCTGACTGCTCTGGAATCAAAGCGATGCCAAAACCGAGATTGGTTCTACTAAATGCTATCGTTGTAGGAAGTGGAAAGGTGTATTCTTGCCAGACGGTGTCAATCCAAAAATTTGCCTGACGTTTATATCCAGGGTTTTGATTAGAATTAAAATTAACCTCTATTCTACCTGGTTTGGTCATTTTTGCTCTAAAGCAGATGGCCTCTAAACTGGGAAGATCATAACCTTGTGCTGAATATAGAGACCAATCAGTAGCTGGATTAATATTGGGGGATAACAATCCAAAGCCGCCATAGCAAGTTGAGGAACTAATAATACTGTCTGGTCTGTACCAAGTCACTGCTATACCATCTTCTCCACTACTATCCATACTATCTAATGAGACGTGTAGGTATTCGCTACAGTCATAAGCATCTTCAAACTTTCCCCAAACAGGAAACCTGTTTTCCAAGCCTGCTTTTGGGCTTTTATATATCCAAAAGCGATTATCGCTTAAATCGATTTCATACTCTCGCCATTCTGGTGTTAAATCGATCAATCCCGTACTTCTGACCTCAAAACCATCCTGATATGGAAAATCCGAATTGTGGAATGGGGTGCGATTGGTTCCTCCCAACATAAATTCAACGGTTCCCTCTCCTCTGGCATGTATGATCAATTTGGTAGCTTTTCCGATATACCTACCTATATATTGACCATAATTATTGAGTCCATAAGTATATCTCCAATTGGTATAACTTTCTGGATTTTTGAATCTAAAAGTCAATTTTCCACAGGATCGCCCAGACTCAGGGTTTTGCAACCATTGTTGGGTGATTTCAATAGTGGTATCGCCTTCGACCGTAGGGATCATCTCATTACTTTGGGAATTTCCATCTTCATAACAATAAGTAACATGTACGCTGTGATCCAGCATTTCATCACAAAATTCGATTGCGGATAATTCGGGTATAGATAGTGCTTGGCTCCAGAGTAAGCTGGGGATGGCAAATACCATTAGCAGAAGATAAATGGGAGGTTTAGAAGACATGATTTTTGGTTTAGGTGATTAGGGAAGTTCAAATCAATAAGGTAAATCTAGCATTATCAAGATACCTTTTCAACCCCATCAATTCCTATCGTAAAACCCCTACTTTTTATCGGGGATTTATCAGCTAAAAAGTAGCCAATCCCCCCTTGATAATATCCCGATAAACACCCGATAAAACCCCGATTTTTAATATCTTAAAGCTAAAATAATACATACACGAGTACTTACGTGAAATTTTCTTCTGATAAATAACCATCCAGTGTACTAATATTTTGATGATTTTTTTTGAATTTTTTACAAAATTCTCAACCAATGAAATACTTATTTTCATTTGTTTTGATCCTATTCGCCCTAACGGATTTCACATGGAGCCAAAATCCGATTGGAAATCCCTTCATAAATAACTTTTCGAGAAAAGTTTATCAGGGAGGGACCGAAAACTGGGATATCCATCAGGACAATAAGCGGGGGATAATGTATTTCGCTAATTTTGATGGTTTACTGGAGTACGATGGAGATCAATGGCAGATTTACGAATTGAATAATCGAACGATAGCCCGCTCTCTGCTCATTCTCGAAAATAGAATATATGTAGGTGGTCAAGGTGATTTTGGTTTTTTTGCTCCAGATAGTCTGGGGTCCCTTAAATACCATTCTTTAATTCCTCTTATTACTGTTGAGGCAGATAGAAATTTTGACGATATCTGGAATATCCACAATGCGCGAAATAAAAATATGGGGCTCATTTTTGTTTCGCCTGAAAGGATTTTTGTATTCAAAGAGGAGCGTATTTCCGTAATTGAACCGCTAAAAAATCAATTTGAGTTTAGTTTCTACCCTGGCCGTAAAAATTTGTTTGTCTATGAAAAGGGGATAGGTCTGCTTACCATCAATACCACAGGAACGCTAGATACCATTCCTGGAGGATATCTTTTTGAATATAAAAACCATCCGATTCGGTACCCACTAATAGCTGTCCATTTAAATAGACGAGTCCAGTAACATTATTTTTTTCAAAAAGATATCCTCCAGGAATGGTA
>JBCBDH010000225.1:0-9061 GCA_038529855.1 Bacteroidota bacterium
GCTGGAAGAAAGCAGTTGGTATCGCATCAAGGATATTTTGGCGCAAGTACCCAAAAATAAGATCAGAAGAGGAGATATCCGCAGCAATCGGAATCACGTCGTTTCCGATGATCGCTTTCAGTATTTTTTAAAGGTCTTTGACACCATGTCAGCCAAACAAACGGCACCACTGCCCTATGTCAAAGAGCAAATCACGCAGGTGATTTTACACGATCGTAAAATAAAGCTCATCGCAGAGAAAAAAGAAGAAATCTACGAGCGAGAACTTCGAAGAAATAATGTACAGATTTATCAGTAGTCGTTTGGACAAAGCCCAAAGCACTTTGTTCTAGAAAAGTACAAATCAATGAAAAGAATAGCATTAATTATTGCATTGCTAACGATTGCCTTGCAAGGCATCGCCCAAGACCGGGCAGTCATCGATCAAATCATTGGAAAAGTGGGGAATGAATTGGTCTTGCTTTCCGATGTGGAGCAGCAATATGAGTTGATTAAAGATCAGCAGCAGGGGCCCCTTCCCGACGATATTCGTTGCTCGATTATGGAAAACCTGATGTCGCAAAACCTTCTGCTCAATCAAGCCAAACTGGATAGTATCCTGGTCACAGATGAAGAGGTAGAACTTCAGCTCGATGCTCGGATCGAAAATATCCTGGCCTATATGAATAACGATGTGCAACAGTTTCAGGATTACTATGGTCAGACGGTCAATGAAGTACGGGAGCAATTCCGCATCGACCTCAAAAACCAGTTGCTCATCCAACGAATGCGGCAGGATATTATCACTGGAATTACCATTACACCAGCAGAAGTCAAGACTTTTTTCAATTCCATCCCAGTAGATAGTTTGCCTTATTTCAACTCTGAGGTAGAGGTAGGAGAGATCGTCTACAAACCCCAAGTCAATGAGGAGGAAAGAGAGAAAGCCCGCCAAAAGCTGGTCGAGCTGCGCAAGCGCATTGTGGAAGGAGGAGAAGATTTTGCAGAGATTGCCAGCCGTTATTCACAGGACCCAGGCTCCGCTCGTGCTGGAGGGGATTTAGGACGCCAAAAGCGAGGTACTTTTGTCCCTGAATTTGAAGCAGCCGCCTATAATCTCAATGAGGGAGAAATCTCGGAACTGGTCGAAACAGAGTTTGGTTTCCATGTCATCCAGCTCAAAGAACGCCGCGGAAACTTAATTGATACCCGTCATATTCTCATCAAGCCAGAAATTACGAAAGACGATCTTGTTTTGGCCCAGGAAACCCTGGATTCCATTCGCCAGCTCGTTGTCAATGATTCTATCTCTTTTTCCCTTGCGGTCAAACGCTTTTCAGATGAAAACCAGCAGAGCTTCAATAATGATGGCAATATGATCAATCCCAAAACAGGCAATACCTTTTTTGAGATTGGTGATTTGGACCCAGATGTCTATTTCACCATAGATACCATGCAGGTCGATGAGGTATCCAATCCATTTGGTTTCTATGCACCAACTGGGGAAACTTATTTTCGAGTCGTAATACTCAAATCCAGAACGGTACCGCATAAGGCGAGTCTGGAATTGGATTATTCCAAGATCAAAGAGGCCGCATTAGAATCCAAGCGGAGCGAGTTTATTAGCTCTTGGGTAGCAGAAAAGGTAAATTCTACCTACTCTTGGCTGGCAACGAGTTTTGACGGTTGTCCAATACTGGATGAATGGAATAAAGGAAGGGCGAGGCCCTAGATTTAGGCTATTCGGGCAAGAAGCGGCTGATGGATCAAATTCGTCAGCCGCTTTTTCTTTGGGCTAAAGATTGGCCAGTTCTGCCTCTTGTCTTTCGGTCAGTGGATAGCGTTTGATCAATTCTTCTTTGGAAGGACGTAGGAGGAGGAAGGCCAGCATACCCGTAGCAAAAAAGACCAAAAAAAACAATTGCTCATTGGTCATCATCATAAAGATAATCATGATGATATTTCCGCCGTCCAGCATAGCTGCGCGATTGATGATGCCCTGTCGATAGTGCTGAATGGTTTCTTCCAGGCCCATCGGTTGTTGGACTTGGTCAAAATACCAATTGCTGTAGACATAGGCGCCGATAATGCTCCCGATGGAAAAAAGCGGAGCGAGCATGTATAAGAGCGTATTGTCGCCAGTAGTTTTGGAGGGATCGATGAGAAAAACGACCACCAGGGCCAATAATAGCTGGCCAGAGAGCAATGCGATGTAGAGGGTATTAAGTTGTTGAAAGATTTGGCGGGGCTCTTCCATGAGCAGGATTTTGTGAGCGGCGTGAGCAATCGAGGAAAACGGTAGTTGACTATTGGAGCGATAGCTATTCCCAAACGCTCCAATAGTCAGCCTTTTTTTATCTCACTCCGTGCATGAGTCGCCTCAATACAGGATTGAGTAACATCACCAATATTCCCGCACCAATGGGGATAAAAGTAAAGATGCCAAAGAAGGCACTGAGTGAATATTCCGCCGTAATGGTATCGATCATGCCTCCCATCGTATGCGCCAGCTTATTACCAATGGCGATGGCCAAATACCAGATACCAAACATAAAGGCGATCATTCTTCCTGGAACGAGCTTACTGAGATACGAAAGCCCCACTGGAGAGAGGCAAAGCTCACCCAGGGTATGGAATAAGTAGGCCATAATCAGCCAAACCATACTCACCTGTGCCGTTTTCGCTCCCTGCGCAATTCCCATAGAACCAATCACTAAGAAGCCAAAACCAATCCCCAAGAGTATCAATCCAAGACCATATTTGACCGCTGCTGTCGGATTGTATTTGCTTTCCCACCAGCGCGAGAATAATGGGGCAAACATGATGATAAATAAAGAGTTGAGAATACCAAACCAACTTGCTGGCACTTCGGTCCCTGGCTTTGAAAACTCGGTATTGAGCTTAAATAGTACGATTCCCCAGACCACCACAAAACTAAAGCCTAAGATTACATTGGATAAAGAGATGGTGCTAAAAGTCTTAGAAAACAATTGCCAAAGTACCCAGGTAATAATACCCAAGGGGATAACGGTGATAATTGTATCCACCACTTTAAATATAGAGGCTGTATCCCCTATCAGGGCACGAGCCGTATAGTCTTTAGCGAAGATCGCCATAGAACCTGCCGCCTGTTCAAAAGAGGCCCAGAAGAAGACCGTAAAAAAGGCAAAGACTGCCACAGCAATCATCTTATCTCGAACTAAAGGCGTATAGCGATTCAAACGACTGATCAAAACAAACAGAAAGATCACCAGGGCTGTTAAAATCACACTATTGGCCATAGTCCCTTTGGCACCACCCGCTAAAATGGGCATTTTCCCAATTTCTGATAGAGGATCATTAATAATCCATATAATGGACAGCAAGGCAAAAAGTGCAATTAATACTTTGTCCAGCATGGTAAAGGGATTCAAGCGATCGCCTTCAGGTACTTCGATATCTGCTTCCTCTATATACTCTGGCTTTTTACCTATGTCACCAAAGATCGGCCCAGCAAACCAAAACTGTAGCATTCCCAAAAACATAAAGATACCAGCCAAACCAAAGCCCAGACTCCAAGCCACTTGTTCTCCCAAATAACCACAAAGCATCATCCCCAAGAAAGCTCCAGCATTAACCCCCATGTAAAAGATCGTATAAGCCCCATCCTTCTTTTCGGGATGATATTCATACATCTTGGAAATCATAGAGGTCATATTGGGTTTGAAGAAGCCATTACCTAAGATCAGCAGACCAATACCAATGTACAGAAACAGTTCGGTTTCCACTGCCATGGAAGCGTGTCCCAGCGTCATCAGAAAAGCTCCAATCATTACGGCATATCGATAGCCAATGATTCGGTCAGCGATATATCCCCCCGCAATGGGCGTTAAATAAACCATTAATGCATAGGTCCCTAGTAGCGAAAGCGCTTCTGAGCGTTCCCAGCCCCATCCTGGATTGGCTACATCAGTTGACTCGATTAAGAAAATGACCAATAATATGCGCATACCGTAATAGGAAAAGCGTTCCCACATTTCGGTAAAAAAGAGCACAAATAAGCCTACAGGATGCCCGAGTAGCGTTTTCTGTCCCGTAAAGTAATCGTTCGTTTGATCCGTCATAGTTGTATCATTTGAACCCTATCAAGGGGTTGTCTTGTGGTATGATTAGATTTTAGAATTATTTTGTATTTATACTGTTTCTACTTGACCTTCCTCGGCACCATGTGTGAGTCGCTTGAGTGGTTTGAGGATGGCGATGACCAATAGTCCCATTATTGTACAGAAAACGGCAATACCCGTGAAAATATTGAATTCGCCAAGCGAAACCGACCATTCTCCCAATAGACCTGCGACTTTGTTTCCCAACCCTGTAGCGGCGAAGTAGGCGCCCATCATAAAGGCCATCCAGCGAGCGGGAGCGAGTTTGGTGATGAAGGAAAGCGCTACGGGAGAAGCACAGAGCTCTCCAAGCGTATGAAATAGATAGGCCAAGACCAGCCATTGCATCCCTGATTTTTCGAGGACATTGCCAGCATCGTCATAAACGACTTCATTGGCCGCAACAGACATAAAGAAAAAGCCCCAGCCCATAATGATGACCCCAATGGCCATTTTAAAGATGGCAGAAGATTCTTTACCGCGATTTTGCCACCAAATCCAGAAAGAGCCAACAAGGGTCGCAAAAATGAGGATGAATATGGCATTCACAGATTGGAACCAACTGGCTGGCACCGCAAAACTATCCGTCAGTTGTAAATTGGTCTTATCATCGGCATATACATTCAAGAGACCACCTGCCTGCTCGAAGGCCCCCCAAAATACGATGATGATCAAAAAGGAAAGATAGGTCACCAGGATTCGGTCCTTCTCTACCCGATCTCCATCATTATAGACCACAATACCTACTCCTACCGCCAGCGAAAGCGCCATAATCAATAGGCCATACTGCCAACTGATGGCAAAATAAACCGCCAATCCCAACATAGCCGTCAGGACAAAGCCAATGATGGAGTTGGTATGTTTGAAAATATCCATGATTAGATTGGGGCGATTTTCTGCCGAAGTTTTCTCTTCTACAACCAAATCCCCTACCCCGTCAAGGTATTTTTGGCCCCACCAGTAGGTGAGTTGCCCAATTGCCATTCCTATACCAGCCAAGCCAAAACCATAATGCCAGCCAATCCTTTGTCCAACATACCCAACGATGATCCCTGCAGCAGCAGCTCCAAGGTTAATTCCCATGTAAAAGATATAGAATCCCATATCTCGACGATTATCCCCTTGTCCGTACAGTCCTCCTACCATTGTGGAAATATTGGGTTTCAAAGCACCTACTCCCAATACAATTAAGATTAAGCCCGCATAAAAAGCCCAAAGCGCTTCAATTGCCAGAATACCATGCCCTAAACACAATAATATCCCACCTAACATCACAGCCTTCTTTTGACCAATATACCGATCTGCCAAAATACCTCCTGGAATGGAAGCCACATAAACAAACATCGTATACCAACCGTACAGCGCGAAAGCACTCCCATCATCCCATCCAAAACCAGGATTCTTCGAACTTGTCGACTCCACTAGAAAAAGCACTAAAATCGCCCGCATCCCATAATAGGAGAAGCGTTCCCACATTTCTGTTAAAAACAGTACAAATAGTCCTATAGGATGCCCGAAAATTTGCCTTCTGCTCGGAGCAGTTCCTGCCTCAGTCATAAAGATTGGAGTTTTGTTTTGAAAAAAAAGACCGTTGAAAATAGATTATTTCGGGGGAAATGCCTAAAAATGCCTCCCTTTTCTTTGGATAGTGACGCCTGGAGGCGGACTGGTCTACCTTCCCTTTTTGGCCACATTTCAAGCCCACTATAGATTACAGCACTTTTTAGAGGAGGACCTAGAAATCCTATCAGATTAGGCGGAAAAGAAAGTACTCACTTCCGTAAGCTAAGTGTTTAGTTTAGTTCCTTTTGCCATTCATGGCTGAGCAGTTGGATTTACTGGATAGGCGGTTCTGAAGGGACCAAGCTGTCGGTATTCTTTAGTTCAATTGTCCACCCTGCATTTTCGACGATAAAGCGAATCAATTCTAGCATATCATTACCCTGTTGGCGAGCGGAATCGACGAGGCTGCTGGTCATGGCCAATTCGCGAATCTTATCCTGAGCGCCTTGATCGATTTTGACATAATCTTCGCTTTCCAAAGGGCGGAAAATAGAGGCTTCATTGTCAAATCGGTCGATTTCATGTTCTATGGCGATGATATCGGGATTGGGTAGGTTGTAGAGAACGATGCGTTTTTCGTCAGGGAAGCTTTCAATCTTGATGTCCTTCATATCATAACCGACCAGTACCTTGGCTCGAATGCGCAGGCGAGCTGCTTTTTTGGGGAGAAGGGCGCGGTAATTGGGAATGGGACCGAGGAAAAGCGGCGGATCAGGCTCATTGTAATCGTAGTATTCAATAAACTGTCCTTCTACGGTGACTAGTTTGCATACCTTATTGATCTGTTCCAATAATAAGCTGGATTTCACCGCTGGTGGCAGGGTATTTTTATAGTGATAATAGGAGGCGATCCAGATACCCGCTAAGAAAACGAGAATGATTGTGAGAAGCAGAACTATTTTGCGAACCATAATGAGACCGAAATAAAGTGTACCCCATAAAAGTACGCAATAAAGACAAGCCCGTCAGAAATGATCGACCGATTACTTGATTTTTGAGGACAGATCGTGTCGCAAACCGTGATAAGACTTTAAAACAGCTTTGACCGAACCCACAGATACTGGCGACTCAATCAGAATAGGCATCCGATTGGCATCATCAGAAACCCAAACATTCATCTTAGCATCTTCCTTAAAAATACCTCCTACAATCAGTTCAGGGCTGAGCTTAATGGTCTCGAAACGCCCTTTCCCCTTGATCTTCTTGCGGCCATCCTTACCTTCATATTTGACCTGTAGCGACCAGACCTCTTTGTCCATAAAAATCTTTACTGGAAAACGCTGACCCGCTTCATAAGTGTCAAAGTCAATATTTCGAACATAGTAGATGATGGATAGAATGTCGTGCATACAATTATCAACATCAAAAGAGCGCAGTACCGCCTTTTCCTTGGTTTTTCCACGAAGAGAATGGGTCTTGTAATTATCCTGATCATAGGTGATCTTATCGTAAAGGTGATAGCCTCCTTCGTGTACATTTCGGATAGAGACTGAGGGCAGCAAGGTGTTTTTATCCACATATACCTCGTAGTGATCGCGAACTTTGAAAAACCACTCGTAAGAAGTGTAAGTCCGCCCTTTGGCAGAAATGTGGTATTCCTTTTCTAATTCCCGAACCTGAAAGACTACCTCTCCCGCTGGCAGCCAGATAAAATTCCAATTATAGTAAAGTTTGTAAACCACCTCCTCGCCAGCCTCAAAGGCGCTATTGTCGCTACGACAAGCTTCTTCTCCATCAAAAGAGATCGACTGAGCTGGCCTTTCTGCCAACCAGGCCGTATAATCGACATCTGAAGGAAGGGTAAAGGCTAGGCTAAATAGGATAAAGGTGGGCAATAAAAGCGAAGGTCTAAGTTTTCCAATGTTCATACCCGAGGGATTTGAGTACGTTTGTATTTAACATAAATACCGTACCAATTAACGCTGGAATCACGAGATTTAGTATCCATAATCCAAAGGTTGCGGCGAGGATGGCGAGCTCATTAGAACTAAACATCCCCCAGATAAATAGGGCAATATTTCCACGACTCACCAAGCCAATCATGGGAGGAAGTGGAATACTGGTTTGCAATAAAAAGATCGTAGCTACGCCACTCAATCCAGCCAGCCAAGGCAATTCGATGCCAAAAAAGGCCATGAGCAAAAGATATTGGGTCGCATAAACCAGATAGCGAAAAAAGGCGTATTTCAATACTCTACTCAGGGTCGCTGATTCGTACTCCCTCAATAGGAGAATATGCCGAGCAAAAGGTTTGAGTCGATCGATAAAAGGCAGGCGTTTGGCCAGCGGAATCAATAAATCAATTTGGTAAAAACACAAAAACAAGACGGCAATCAATAGCGCCCCCAAAGACAACATCCCAAAAAGCAGATAGCCTTCCATTCCAATATACTGACCAATAAAATAGGTCATCCCCAGCAAACCCATGCCCAGTAAGACCAAAAGTTGGCTAAAGCTCCCCACCAAAGTGGCAATTACGGCCTTCCAATTGTTCTCTGGTCGGACAAAAAGGATTCTTCCGCCATATTCGCCAATCCGATTGGGGGTAAATACGGAGAGCGTGACGCCGCTAAAGATGGCTTGATAAGCTCGACTAAAGGACATTTGGGGCTCAAAGCTGCGAATGAGGTTTTGCCATTTGAGGGTTTCCAGGGCCCAATTGAGGGGCATGAGCAGTATGGCGGCCAGGAGCCAGGGAGCTTGCGACCAGGAGAGCTGTTGCTGGAAAGTCATCCACATGGCCGTCAGATTATCGCGAGCGATTAGTTGGCGATAGATCAGATACAGCAGGAGCAAGAATAGGAGCCCTTTTAGCAGGATTTGCCAGGGAGCGCTTCGCTTGGCTTTTCCTTTTTTCAGGGCAATGCTATTGGTCGTTTTGTTCCACATAAAGCTGTAGGCCGTAAATAGATAATTTTAATATCAAATAAAGTCATAAATTGAGACTTATTTCAATTTGTACTCTATTTTCCGGTACAATGTTACTTTTTGGATAAAAGACCTATGCCAAAATCAAAAAAGAGAATATTGGGGATCGACCCAGGCACCAATGTGCTGGGCTATGCCATGATCGACGTTGACGGGAACAAGCTGATTTTGGTGGAAATGGGGGTCATCAAAATGAGCCATCTGGAAAGTCACCAACTCAAGCTCAAACGCATCTTTGAAAAGCTGCAATCGCTCATCAAAGCTTATGGCCCAAAGGAAATGGCCGTTGAAGCCCCTTTTTATGGTAAGAACCCCCAATCTATGCTCAAACTAGGACGAGCGCAGGGCGTGGCGATTGCCGCGGGGATTACCCTGGATGTCCCTGTAAAGGAGTATGCACCCAAGAAAATCAAACAATCCATTACAGGGACATCCAGGGTAATCCCCGC